>NZ_BAABBA010000007.1:0-211903 GCF_039537705.1 Georgenia daeguensis | reverse complement strand
CTTCAACGTCTTCAAGCAGTGGCGCGCCCTGGCCACCCGCTACGACAAGCTCGCCCTGACCTACCGCGGCGGCGTCGTCCTGCGCGCCATCACCATCTGGCTCAAGGCATTAAGAGACACGCCCTAGACGTACAGGAACCAGGCCAGGGCCCCCGGGAGCAGCAGCAAGCCGTGCACCGAGCCCCGGCGGGCCCACCAGGTGGTCACGAGCAGCAGCGGGACCGCGATGACGAGGGTGACGACGTCGGTGCCCCGGTTGAGGGCGCCGACGAAGAGGGTCTCGTACCGGTACACGCCCTGCCCGTACAGCACGGCCTCCCCGCCGCGGACCGTCTCGACAATGACCGGCTCGGGCGCGCTCAGGAGGCCGGCGACCGCCGCGACCGCTGCGAGGACGGCGATCAGCACGGCGAGCGCGACGACGGCAGGGGCCGCCCTCCCTGGTGCCGCCCCGAGCCCCCTGCCTGGCGGACGGTTGCCCGGCCGAGGCCGGCCTGACGAGACGTGGCCTGACAGCACGGGGCCTGACGGAACGCGGTCCGACGGACGGCGGGATGTCATGACGGCGCTCCCCATCTGCAGAGCTGAGGCACAGGTCGTCCGAGGCTGCGGCCACGACCCGTCGCCAACTCTGGCTCGAGCTCCCAGGATCGACCACCACCAGCCGCCTCGGCCAGAGACGTAGGTCCCCGCGGAGCACCAGACGTATCGTGGTCGGCAGGGACGGGATACCTCCGGCTGCGCGCGAGCGAGGTCCGATGGCCGTGACAGGGATGTTCGAGCGGATCCGCGACGGTGCCGTCGTGCTCGGGGAGTATGCGGCGGAGACGGCCTACGCGGCCGTCCACCCGGAGTGGCGGCGCTCGGGTGCGACGCCCCAGGAGGAGTCGCGGAAGCTGCCCGGCGACGATCTGGTCCCGGCCCCCAACTGGTCCGCCACCCGCGCGGAGACGATCCGGGTGCCCCCGGAACGGTTGTGGCCCTGGCTGGCGCAGCTGGGGTACGGCCGGGGCGGCTGGTACGGCGACTTCCCGTGGTGGAAGGACCCGGCCGGGCACCGGGGCACGCGGTCCGCGGCCGACCGCCTGCTGCCGCAGCATCAGCGCCTCGACCCCGGGCAGGTGCTGCTCGACGGACCGAACTGCTCCGCCCAGATCGGGTCGTGGTGGGTGCGGGACGTCGCCCCCGGCCGCCACCTGGTGCTGTTCAGCTCCCGGACGGTCGCCGGACG
The DNA here is from genome assembly GCF_039537705.1 of Georgenia daeguensis. Classification (NCBI taxonomy): domain Bacteria; kingdom Bacillati; phylum Actinomycetota; class Actinomycetes; order Allobogoriellales; family Allobogoriellaceae; genus Georgenia; species Georgenia daeguensis. The sequence continues at coordinate 210,672 of NZ_BAABBA010000007.1, read as the reverse complement.
GGAGGTCCGGTTCCTCCCGCGCCCGCCCCGGAGCCACTTCGACTGCAGCTGGGCCTTCGTCCTTGTTCCCACCACGGGCGGCGTCCGGCTCCTGGTGCGGACGCGGGTGCGCTACCACCCCGGCTGGATGGTGCGCCTGGCGGTGGTGCTGCGTGCGGGCGACACGGTGATGCAGCGCGCCATGCTGCTCGGGATCAAGCGACGGGCCGAGGCCGCCGAGGAGGTGGCAATTCGGTAGACACGCACGGGGCGGCACGCGCACCGTGGTTGACCTACCAGTCAGCCACGGTGTGGGGAAGCGAGGTGCCCGGTCGATGCCCGCCGACCAGGAGGAGACGCCCCCAGCCGGGCGCCGCACCACCACCGCCGCCCGACGCACCTCCCGTCGTCTGCCCCGCGCGCTGCTGCCCTTCGTCGTGCCGAGGTACCGGTTGCTCGCTGGAGCGCTCACGCTGTCGCTCCTCGGCAGCGGCATGTGGATCGTCGCGCTCGTGTGGCAGGTCATCGAGCTCGACGGCGGGCCGGTCCAGCTCTCGCAGGTGGCCACCGCCTCCGCCGTCGGGATGCTGGCCGCCGTGCTGGTCGGCGGCGTCGTGGCCGACCGCGTCCCGCAGCACCGGATCCTCATGGCGGTGGAGCTGACGAAGGCCCTCCTCGTCGGGGCCGTCGCCGCGCTGGCCCTCACGGGCCTGCTCGAGCTCTGGCATCTGGTGGTGGTCTCCGCCGTCGTCGGCGCGACCGAGGGGTTCTTCTACCCGGCGTACTCCGCCCTGCTTCCCACCGTGCTGCCGCCCGAGCAGCTGCTGGCCGCCAACGGCGTGGAGGGCGTGCTGCGCCCGGCCGTCATGAACGCCGCCGGCCCCGCGGCGGCGAGCGTCGTCGTCGCCCAGTTCTCCCCCGGGCTGGCGTTCGCTCTGGTCTCCGCCTCGCAGGTGCTCGCCGCGACGGGCCTGCGCCTCATGGAAGGGACGCCGCCGCCGCGCGTGGACGAGGAGCCACGGCACCCTCTCCGCGTGCTCGCGACTGACCTGCGCGACGGCTTCGGCTACATGACCCGGACCCCCTGGTTCATGGCGACGCTGCTGTTCGCCACCGTCTGGGTGCTGCTCCTCATCGGGCCCATCGAGGTGCTGCTGCCCTTCGCCGTGCGCGACCAGGCCGGCGGCGGGCCGGAGCAGTTCGCCCTCGTCCTCGCCGCCTTCGGGGTGGGCGGCGCCGTAGGCTCCCTGGCGGTGGCCTCCTGGCGCATGCCGCGGCGCTACCTCACCGTGATGGTGCTGGCCTGGAGCGTCGGTGCCATGCCGATCGCGCTCATCGGCAGCACCGACCGGCTGTGGGTGATGGTCGTGGCGGTCTTCGTGACCGGGGTGACCTCCGGGGTCGGCCAGGTGATCTGGGGGACGCTCCTGCAGCGGCGGGTGCCCGCGGAGCTGCTCGGCCGCGTCTCCAGCCTGGACTTCTTCGTCTCCCTGCTGCTCATGCCGGTCTCGATGGCGCTCGCCGGGCCGGTGGGCGAGGCGATCGGGCTGGGCCCGGTCTTCCTCGTCGCGGGGCTCGTGCCCGTGGTGTTCGGGCTGGCCGCGATCGTCCTGGCACGCATGCCTCGCGACGAGATCGAGCACCCGCTGACCCTCACGCCCGAGCCGCACGCGGGCGCCACCACCCACTGAGGCACCCGGCGCCGGCCGACGCCCCTGCTGACGGCATCCCGCCGAAGGCGGGTCCACCTGCCGAGGGCATCGCGCCGAAGGCAGTCCGCCTACCGACGACGCCGCTCCCGGCCCGGTCCGGTCGCCGCCAGTTGCTCCCAGTGTCCCGGCCGGGCCAGCGAGGGCGGCAGGCGGGTGGCGCCGTCGCCGCGTGCGGCGTCGAGCTGCGGCTGGGTGAGGAACAGGGCGTCGGTGAGGTCCGCGCCGGAGAGGTCGGCGTCGCGCAGGTCCGCCCCCAGCAGGTCGGCGACGCGCAGGTCCGCGCCGGTCAGGTCGGCCGCGATGAGCTGCGCCCCGCGCAGGTCGGCGCCGTACAGGTCGGCCCTCGCCAGGTTCGCCCCGACGAGGTCGGCGTGGCGCAGAGCGCGGCCACCGGTGCCGCGGACCGCCTCGCTCACCCGCGCGAGCAGCGAGCCGACCGCGGGCCGGTGTGCGTCGACGTCGAGGGCGGCGAGCGTCTCCGGGTCCGCCCCGGCGAGGGCGTCCACAGTGCCGAACAGGTCCGCGGCCCGGGCACGCAGCGGGGCGGTGGGCGCGCGGTTCGCGGCCTCCGCCAGGTGGCGGAGCATCTCGTGGAGCTGGCGCACCACCGGGAACACGGCGAACATCCGGCGGGCGGTGTCCGGGTCGCCGCGCCAGCTGCGGCCGCCGAAGGTCTGCCGGGACACCCGCTGGCCGGCGCCGAAGCAGTCGTAGACCGTGCACCCGGGAAAGCCCGCCTGCCGCAGCCGGGAGTGGATGCCGCACAAGTTGTCACCGCCCAGGTTCACGCAGGGCCGGCCGGCGGGCTTGTCGATCGCGAAGTCGGCCGACGCGGCGAAGGGCAGCGCGACGCAGCACAGGGCGAAGCACCGCGAGCAGTCCGCCCGCAGGCGGTCGGTCGGCGCCGCGCCGTCGGGGACGTGCCCCGGCCCGGCCGGCATGCCCAGCCAGGTGCCGCCGTCGGACACGGTCACCGGCCCCCCGCCGCCTCGAGCTCGTGGGCGTGGCCGACGCCCACCACCTCCGGTCCGGCGGTCTGCACCATGGGTCCTCCGTCGATGGTCGTCGTCGTTCCGCCCATTGTCCCCGCTGCCCCACCGGCGGCACGCCGCCCACCGTCCTGGTCGGCACGCTCGTGGTGCTGCTCGCGGGCGGACGGATGGCGCTGGCCGCGCGGGGCGTCCGGGCACGGCGGGGTGCGGGAGCGCCGGTGCGGCACGCGGTCACCTGACACCGTCCCATGCGGTGCCCCCGGTGCGGTAAACCGGAGGCATGGACATCTCCGACGTGCTCGCCCGGCTCCGCGACTTCACCGACGAGCGGGACTGGGCGCAGTTCCACACCCCGCGAAACCTCGTGCTCGCCCTCGTCGGGGAGGTGGGCGAGCTCGCCGAGCTCGTCCAGTGGCGCACCGACGCGGAGGTGGTCGACCTCGCCCGCACCGACGACGGCCGCGAGGCTCTGGCCGACGAGCTCGCCGACGTCTTCACCTACCTCGTCGGCATCTCCGACGCCCTGGGCATCGACCTCGACGAGGCCGTGCACGCCAAGATCAGCAAGAACGCCGTGAAGTACCCGCCGCACCTGGCCCGCGGGTCGAACGCGAAGTACACCGAGCTTCGGACCGCTGACAGTGACGGCACACCGGACGTCTCCTGAGTGGTGGTCGCGGTCGAATGGCCGAGCGTCGGTCTGGGCGAGAAGCAGTGACCACCCAGGCGCGGCCGGCGGCTCAGGCGGTCCAGGCGCCCTGCCACACCGTGTCGAACGGGGTGTGCGCCGAGACCCGGCCACGGATCCCCGCGGTGACGAACTCCTTGGCCAGGGCGACGGCGTCGAGCACGTCGGCGCCCTTCGCCAGCTCGGCGGTCACCGCGGCCGCCAGCGTGCACCCGGCCCCGGAGACGCGCGCCTCGCCGACCTTCGGGGCCGAGAAGACGTGCGCCTGCTCGCCGTCGAAGAGGACGTCGACGGCGTCGCCGCCGGGCAGCTCCACGCCGCCCTTGGCCAGGACGTACTGCGGGCCGAGGTCGTGGATGCGCCGCGCGGCCTCGGTGAGATCCTCCACGGACTCGATGGTGTCCATCCCCGAGAGGGTTCGGGCCTCGAACAGGTTGGGCGTGACCACGGTGGCGTGCGGCAGGACCGCCTCGCGCAGGGCGTTGTCGGTGTCCAGGGCCGCGCCGGGCTCCTGGCCCTTGCAGATGAGGACCGGGTCGAGGACGACGTGACGCCACGGCTGGCTTCGCAGCCCGGCCGCCACGACCTCGATGGTCTCCGGCGTCCCCAGCATCCCGATCTTGACGACGTCGAGGTCGTGCGCGGCGGTGGCGGCCTCGATCTGCTCCGAGATGACGTCCGGGGGAACCGGGACGAAGCGGTGAGCCCAGTCCTTCTTCGGGTCGAACGAGACGATGCACGTGGTGGTCCCGACGCCGTACACGCCGAGCTGCTGGAACGTCTTGAGGTCCACCTGGAGGCCGGCGCCCCCGGTGGCCTCGGACCCGGCGATGACGTAGGCGAGCTTGACCACGGGTTGTCTCCGATCGGACGACGGCGTTGGGCGACGTCCCAAAATACTCTCACCCGTGCCGGTGCACCTCCCGGCCTGCCGCCGTGCATCCGGCACGACGCCCTCGCCGGCCGTGGGTGCACCGAGGCCGCCCCGGGCTGTCAGCGGCGGGTGCGCTGGCACACCATGAGGGGGTTGCCGTCGGGGTCGCGGAACTGGAGGAACATGACGCTCCCGATGTCCTCGACATCGGAGTCGAGCGTGACGCCGTGGTCCTGCAGGAACGCGACGGTCGCCACCATGTCGGTCGTCCAGAAGAAGAACCGAGGCGGTCCGGAGGTGTCGAACTCAGGCCGGCTGGCGTCGAGCGCCAGGCGGGTCTCGCCGGCGGTTTGCAGGTCGTAGATCGTGCCGTCGTGGCTGGGCTCCGACTCCGCCAGTCCCAGCAGGCGGGAGTACCACCGCGCCGAGCGCGCCATGTCCCGGACGGGGATGAACACCTGGCCGATGCGGTTCTCGATAGGGCTCGACATCGTCACGAGCGAGACCCTAGCGTCACGAGCCGTCGCACCCGACCTGGTCCGACGGCAGCCGGACGACCGGCCCGCGGCCCACCTCCGTCACGGACGCGGACGGTGGAGGAGGCCTGCGACGCCCGCGGCGGCGAGCACCACCGTCGCCGCCCGGCGCCCGGCCGTCCGCCGTCCTCCGTGGTAGCCGCCCGCGACCTTCGCGGGTTCGCCCGCGTCCCCGTACAGGTTGCCCGTGGTGGGTGGGATCTTGCGCCGGGAGAGGTGCGTGCGGGCGACGTACGCGCCCATCACCCGCTCCATCGGGCCGGGGAAGGCACGGTGCTTCATCACCATCACCCGGCCGGCGGGCCCGATGACCGCCTCGGCGCGCGGCCGGCGCACCACGGCGGCGATCGTCCGGGCGACCCTCTGGGGGCTGTACAGCGGCGGGATCGGCTTCGCCTCACGGCCGACGTAGTTGGCGACCTGCCGGTAGTACGGGGTGTCGATGCTCGGCGGCAGCACGGAGCACACGTGGATGTCCGACGCGCCGGCGAGGCGCAGCTCGGCCCGCAGGCTCACGCCGAGCGCACGCGTCGCGGACTTCGACATCGAGTACGCCGAGGCGTACGGCACCGGGATCTCCCCCAGGATCGAGGAGACGTTGACGATCACGCCCGAGCCCTGCCGCTGCATCTGCTGCAGCGCCGCGCGGGTTCCGTGCGCGACGCCCATGACGTTGACGTCGAGGAGACGGCGCAGGTCCTCCAGCGGCGTCTCCATGAACGGCGCCACGATGCCGACGGCGGCGTTGTTGACCCAGGCGTCGATGCGGCCGAACTTCTCCACGGCGCGCCGCGCCAGATTCTCGACGGCCGCGGCGTCGGCTACGTCGGTCGGCACGGCGAGGGCCTCGGCGCCGGCCCGCCGGCACTCCGCCAGAACCTCGTCCAGGGCGGCGCGACGGCGGGCGGCCAGGACGACGGCGGCTCCCTTCCGTGCGAGCAGGAGGGCCGTGGCGCGGCCGATCCCGTCCGACGCACCGGTGATGACGACGACGGCTCCGGCGATGCGCACGATGACCTCCCTGGTGGCGCTGGAGCACCAGAGGCTAGGTGCTCGGCGCAGCGGACGCGCGCCGACCGTCGCTCCCGTTTCACCGGCCATGACGCGCGGGATCTCCCGGCCCGTCCTAGCGTGAGCGACATGAGCGAGAACCCGACCGGTGACGACACCATCAAGGATCCCGAGGACTGGACGACCGGCGACGAGCCGGCGACCGGCGCGCAGCTGAGCTACCTGGGCACGCTGGCCCGCGAGGCCGGGCAGGAGGTCCCGGACAACCTCACCAAGGCGGAGGCGTCCAAGCTGATCGACGAGCTGCAGGGCAGGAGCGGTCGCGTCCAGGAGGGCTGAGCCGCGACACGAAAAAACCCTGGGCGGGAGCCCAGGGTTTCTCTGCGGTGACGACGAGTGGAGCTAGAGGGATTCGAACCCTCGACCTCTTCCATGCCATGGAAGCGCGCTACCAACTGCGCCATAGCCCCGTGCGGGTGCCCCGTGGGGCGTGGACTACTTTAGGGCATCGCCGGCCCGGAGAGCCAATCCGCACGGGGCCGCCGGAGCGTGAGCCTCGCCACTCCCCTGGCAGACTGGGCGCCATGTGCGGACGCTATGCCAACGCCCGGCGCGACGCCGACCTCGTGAACGCCTTCGACATCCAGCAGGTCGTCGGCGAGGAGCTGCCGCCGTCGTGGAACATCGCCCCGACGCAGGACGTCCGTGCGGTTCTCGAGCGCGCCCCGCGCAACGAGCCCGACACACCCCCGGTCCGCCAGCTGCGCACTGTGCGCTGGGGGCTGGTGCCCTCCTGGTCGAAGGACCCCGGCGCGGGCGCGCGCCTGATCAACGCACGCTCCGAGAGCGTGACGGAGAAACCCTCGTTCCGGCGGGCCGCCTCGCTCCGCCGCTGCATCCTGGCCGCAGACGGCTACTACGAGTGGCAGAAGATGGACGACGGCGGCAAGCAGCCGTACTTCCTGCACGCCGACGGGCCGCTCGCCTTCGCCGGTCTCTACGAGTTCTGGAAGGACCCGCGCCTGCCCGAGGACCACCCCGACAAGTGGCTGTGGACGGCCACGATCATGACGACGCGCGCCGCCGACAGCCTCGGGCACATCCACGACCGCACGCCGGTGCTCCTCCCGCCGGACATGGTCGACGCCTGGCTCGACCCGCGCACCCAGGAGCTGAAGGACGTGCGCGCCCTGATCGACGCCATCCCCGAGCCGGTCCTCGTGCCGCGCCCCGTGGGCAGGGCCGTCGGCAACGTCACCAACGACGGGCCGGAGCTGATCGAGCCGGTCGAGGTCTAGCCGGTGAGCGTCGGCCTCAGCTGACGAGCACCTGCGTGGAGGACTCCTTGAGCTTGCCGTTCGCCCAGCGCATCTGCCGCACGGTCTGGGGGTGGCAACGCTGGCAGACCTCGAGCAGATCGGTGTGCTTGATGCCCTGGGCGGCCTGGGCGAGCATCTCCCAGTCCGTGGAGACCCCTGCCGCCTTCAGGTAGAGCCCGCGCAGGTCGCGCAGCAGCAGCAGCCCGGGGAACTTCGCCCGGCCCATCAGCTCGCTGCTCTTGTCGACGAGCTTCGCGGCGAGCGTCGACTCGCCCCTGGGCTCGGGGTCCAGCTTCTGCCCGTAGCGCTCGGCGATCTCAGCGATCTCGCGCACGTGCCGTTGCGACCACACCGCCAGGTCCCGCCCGACGTGGTAGATCTCGTGGTCCACCTTGTGGCGGTCGGCCACCTGCAGCAGCTCGTGGGCCAGGTCGTTCTCGCTGCGGTGCAGCTCCTCGAGCACCAGGCCGATCTTCATCGCGCGCCTCCCGTGGCCGCCAGGTCCTCCTCGACGCCGGAGCCGGGACCTCCGCGGGTGGGCGGCACCCAGCCGGTCAAGGGGGCGGAGGCGGTGGTCGTCGGGGCAGCCGACGCCGCCCCTCCGCCGTCCGCGAGGCGGGTGACGCGGGCCGCAGCGGTCTTGAAGATCGGCTGCTTGGACGCCGGGTCCCAGTCGGTGATGGTGAGCTCGTTCGCCGCACGGCCCCCGCCGTCGGACGCCGCTGCGTCCGGCCCGTGGCCGCCGCGGTCCCAGTACCCGTAGTGGAAGGGCAGGAAGACGACACCCTCGCGGATCGCGCTGATCCTGGCGCGGGCGCGGACGCTCCCCCGCGGCGTCGTGATCTCCGCGAGGTCTCCCTCGGCGAGGCCGAGCAGCTCGGCGTCGGGCGCGGAGACCTCCACCCACACCTCGGGCGCCGCGGCCTGGAGCTGGGGCGCCCGGCCGGTCTTGGTGCGCGTGTGGAAGTGGTAGACCGTCCGGCCGGTGATGAGCTGGAACGGGTAGTCCTCGCTCGGCAGCTCGTGCGGCGGGAGGTACTCGGCGAACTTCAGGACGGCCCGGCCCTCCGGGTTCATGGCCTTGTACTGCTCTTCCTCGACCGGCGCGCCGGTGACGAGGTCGCGGCCGTAGCTCTCGCAGTACTCGGGGTCGGCGAAGAACTTCCCGTCGGCGTAGAGCCGCTCGGTGCCGTCGGGCGCGTCCTCGGTGCAGGGCCACTGGATGCCGGTGCCGCCGCGCAGCTTCTCGTACGTGATGCCCGTGTAGTCGCAGGGGCGGCCGCGGCTGCACTCCTTCCACGCCTCGAACGCCTCCTCCGGCGTGGACCACTTCACGAGCGGGGCGCCGTCCTTGTCCTCCAGGCCGAGCCGGTGCGCGAAGTCGATGAAGATCTCCAGGTCCGGGCGCGCCTCGCCGGGCGGGTCGACCGCCTTCTCCGACAGGTGCACCGTGCGGTCGGCGTTGGTGAACGTGCCGGTCTTCTCTCCCCAGGTGGCGGCCGGCAGGACCACGTCGGCGAGCTGCGCCGTCTCCGAGAGGAAGATGTCCTGGACCACCAGGAAGAGCCGGTCCTGGCTCAGGATCGAGCGGACCCGGTCCAGCTCGGGCAGCGAGACCGCCGGGTTGGTGGCCTGGACCCAAAGCATGCGGATCGACCCCTCCTCGGCGTAGCGGATCATCTGCATGACGTGCGTCGGCGGGGAGTAGTGCGGGATCGCCATCGGCTCCACGTTCCACACCCGCGCGAGGTCCTCGACTTGGGTGTCGTTGGACCAGTTGCGAAAACCTGGCAGGTCGCCGTCCGCGCCTGCCTCCCGGGTGTTCTCCGCCGTCGGCTGGCCGTTCATCTGCAGCAGCCCGCAGCCTGGCCGGCCGAGCATGCCCCGCAGGATGTGGATGTTGTTGACCTGCACCGAGGCGGCCGTGGCCTGGTGGGACTGGTAGAAGCCCTGCAGCACGGTGGAGAGGAGCCGGTCCGCGGTGCCGACCAGCCGGGCCGCCTCTCGCAGGTCCGCCTCGGGGACGTCGCAGATCCGGGCGACCCGTTCGGGCGGGTACTCCCTGATCCCTGCGACCAGCTCGTCGAGGCCGACGGCGTGGGCGGCCACGTAGTCGTGGTCGACCCAGTCGTTCGTGACGATCTCGTGGAGCAGCCCGTTCATCAGGGCGACGTTGGTGCCCGGGCGCGGGGCGAGGTGGACCGTGGCGGTCTTCGCCACCGGCGTCGGGCGCGGGTCGACGCAGACGATCGCCGGCGGGTTGGGCCCGGCCAGCCGGTCGAGCACCCGCGACCACAGGACCACCTGGGTCTCGGCCATGTTGTGGCCGTAGAGCGCGATCACGTCGGCGTGGTCGATGTCCGAGTACGAGCCCGGCTGACCGTCCGAGGCGAAGGACTCCTTGAGCGCCTCGGCGGCGGTGGCCGTGCACAGCCGGGTGTTGCCGTCCACGTGGTTGGTGCCGATCCCGCCGTGGGCCACCAGACCGAGCGTGTAGTACTCCTCGAGGAACAGCTGCCCGGTGGTGTAGAAGCCGACGGCGCTCGCACCCTGCTCGTCCAGGAACTTGTGCGTCCGCTCCACGACCAGCGTCATCGCCTCGTCCCACGACGCCTCGACGAGGTCACCGCCGCGGCGCACCAGCGGCCGGGTGAGGCGGTCGGGCGAGGCGTTGGCCTGCCACCCGAAGAGGTCCTTCGGCCCCAGCCGGCCGTGGTTCACCCGGTCGGTGGCGCGGCCCCGCACGCCGACCATGCGGCCGTCCTTGACCGCGATGTCGAGCGCGTCACCGTTGGAGTGCAGGATCGAGGCGGTCTGCACCCACCGGTCGACGTCGCCCGGGGCGAGCCCCTCCTCGAGGTGCGTGTCCACCCGCGCCGGCCACGCTCCCCCGCGCTCGTACGGGGTGCGTGTGCCCCAGATGTCCGCGATCCGGTCCGAGGTGGTCATCCATGCCTCCGTCGCTGCGTCGCCGCCGGGTCCGACCAGGGAAACGCAGCCCCGACGGCGCCGCAACCGCACTGGGGGCGAGCCCGGCACCCGCCGGCGCCGTGCCTGGCGGGGTGCCGGCCTCGACACCTTCACCACCTGAGCACCTGCTGTCCTCGCACGCAGGCCCCCGCACCCGCCGACCCCGGCAGGTGGGGGGCCTGTCCGTGCGGGGCTGTCAGCCTCCCTGCTGCGGCGCGGTGTTGTCGGTGCCCGGACCGAGCTGACGCAGGAACTCGTGGCACTGGTGGGCTCGGGCGGAGTCCTCGGCCATGACCTTCTCGAAGAACGCGGCGATGTCCTCCTTGCCCGCGTTGCGGGGCGTCACGGACGTACTGCCCGTAGTCGTGCCCCGCCTTGAGCGAGTGGTACTGCACCGAGATGAGGTCGTAGGTGACGTCGTCGAAGCCGGTCTCTCCGGTTGCCATGCTGCTCACTCCTTCGGTTCTGTCGGATCTACCTTCTCGCGCGGGCGCCCGGGGGGGGCGTCCGCCGGTCCTGGCCGCGGGGCGCGGTCAGGAGGGTCCGGCCGCCCTCGCCGCGGCGACGGCGGAGTCGACGCCCTCGCGCCACGGCTCGCCGTGGCCGGGCAGCACCGTGCCGGCACCGGTCGCGGCGAGGACGTCGAGGGAGGCCAGCGCCATGGCGGAGTCCGCCGTGGCGGCCCCGGCGATGATGCGCGGGCCCGTGTGCGCGGTGTACGGGTCGAGCGTGACGAGGGCGTCGCCGCTGAGCAGGGCGTCCCGGTCGGGCAGGTGCAGGGCGCAGTGCCCGAACGTGTGGCCGGGGCTGAGCACCACCCGGGGGCGGCCGGGCACGTCGAGGGTCTCGCCGTCCTCGAGAGTCCCCTCCGCGCTCACGCCCTTGACCGCGAGCGCTCCCGCCCGGGCCATCGCCCCGAGAATGAGCGCGGCCCGCGGGTAGCGCAGCGGGTAGACGCCGCGCATGTTCTCGTGCGCGTAGCGGTACGGGTGGGCCGCGAGATACCGCTCCTTCTCGTGGGCCCACACCGCGACGCCGTAGCGCTCCTGGAGCCGGCGGGCCACGCCCACGTGGTCGAAGTGGGCGTGCGTGAGCACCAGCGCCGCGACGTCGCGCGGCCGGCGACCCAGCTCCCGCAGGGCCCGGCCGAGGAGCGGCCAGAACGCCGGCAGCCCCGCGTCGACCAAGGTGAGCCGGCCGTCGTCGTCCTCGATCAGGTAGCAGTTGACATAGGCGTGCTCCAGCCGGTGCACGCCGGGCGCCACGTCGCGCTCGAGCATCCTTCCTCCTTCCGACGTCATGCCGTGGGGGCCGGGGGCACGGGCCACCTCTCCACTATCGGGGGGTGCGGCGGTGCCTCGCATCTCGAGCGTGGGGGCGGCCGGCGACGGGTGCTCGGGCGTCGTCGTCGGGCGCCCGGGGAGCGCACCGCGCGGCTGCTCAGGCGTCCGCGTCGTGGCTGCTGGTCCTCTCCCCGACACCGGGCAGCATCCGCTCGGGGAGCGCCTCGACCGGGATCACCACGATGTCGTCGACCTTCCAGTCCAGGTCGACGGACATCTCCCGTGCGAGCCGGAGGTCCTCCAGCGTGGGGGCGTACCCCGGCCGGGGCACCACGAAGGACTCGACGTGGAAGACGTGGCCCTGGTCCCGCACGCGCGACTGGGCCTCCTTGACCCAGTCGAGAGAGGTGAGCTGCTCGTCGATGGCGAGCACCAGCGGGTGCGGGTCCTTCCCGTCGTACGTCTCGGCGCGCGCGTCCATCAGGGCCCGCACGGCCACCTTGAGGTTGGTCACGCCGTCCTTGAGGATGCTGCCCGAGATGAAGAGGGCGGCCACGGCGTCGGCCCACCACAGGCCCAGGCCGATGCCGAGGACGCCCACGATGCCGCCCACCGCCGTCATCCAGTCCGCCTTGTTCATGTCCGCGTCGGCGTAGAGCACGCGGTCGTGCAGCGTCTCCGCGAGCGGCATCTTGGCCCGCCCGAGCAGCACGGGCGGCACCGCGGTGTAGGCGAGGACGGCGATCATCAGCCAGCCCGACCAGAACGTGTAGCCGCCGACCTCCATGAGCCCGACGGGCGGGTGCTCGGCCTTGACCAGGCCCGAGGCCGAGTCGAACACCATGAAGGCGCCCATCGCGCAGAGCGCCGTCGCGGCCACGAGGTGCCCCACACCGACGGACCGGTGGTAGCCGTAGGGGTGCTCGGGCGTGGGTGGGCGCCGCGTGCGGCGGACGGCGATGAGGAACGCGATCGGGGGGATGAAGGACAGCATGTCCTCCATCCAGGCCGCCTTCATCGCCTGGGAGCTGCCCATCGCCAGGTAGGTCCCGGCGACGGCGGTGACGAGGAAGGCGATCGTCAGCCACGCCAGGCGGACCGCCCGGCGCAGGGCGCGCTCCTGCTCCTCGGGGAGCTCGGTGCGGCCGAACCTCGCGCTCATGCCGGCAGCTCCTGGTCCAGGAGGAAGCGCTCGAGCTCGGCGAGGAACGCGTTCTCACCCATCGGCGCGGCCATGACGTGCAGCTCCTTCTCCCCTCGCGGACCGGTGGTCGCGGTGTAGCGGTAGGTGAGGGCGACCTTGCTCGACCACGGCGACTTCGCCGTGAGGCCGCCGATGACCAGGTCCAGCTCGTCGTGCTCGAGCTGCCCGATCAGGTCCTCCTCGCCGCCGGGCACCCACACGATCTCGGCGTCGACCGACTCGGCGAACCGCTCCACCAGCTCCACCTCGGTTCCGGCGGGGTCGCCCTCGGTCCCGCCGGGCAGGTCGGTCCACGGCGGGTTCGGCGAGACGCCGACGCGCAGCGTGCCGCCGCTGACCCGGTCGAGCGTGCCGTCGGGATCGGTGGGGATGGTGGCCGAGCAACCGCCGGCCGTCAGGAGCACCGCCAGTGCTGGGAGGACGAACTTGCTGGTCATGAGGCCTAGTCAACCCAAGATCCGTGATTCCGCATCTCTACGTCCGGAAGGGGACGGGGGCCGCCGGGAACCCGGTACTTCAGGGCGTCAGCCAGCGACGGTAGTCACCCCAGCGAGCCACCAGGACGGTCGCGTCGTCCTCGAGCACCCCGCGCTGGTGCTCGAGCACCTTGCGGACGAGGCGACGGATCAGCTCCGGCGGGGGGTGCTCGGTGGCGGCCTCGCGGGCGAGGAAGTCCTCGAGCCGGTCCAGGCCGAAGACCGCTCCCTCGGCGTCACGGGCGTCGGTGATGCCGTCGGTGTGCAGCACCAGCCAGTCGTCCGGCTCGAGCACCTCCTCGGCCACGCGGACGTCGCGGGTCGGCAGACCGAACGCGGGACGCTGCCCGCCGGCGAGAACCTTGACGACCTTGCCGCGCCGCAGGACCAGGGGCGCGGGGTTGCCGGCGCTCACCCAGCGCAGGCGCCCATGGTCCAGGTCCAGCTCCGCGAGCACGGCGGACATCGTGCGCCCCGTCCTCGCCAGCTCCGCTCCGATGACGGTGTCGACGGCCATGACCTGGTCGAACAGCGAGCCGCCGTTGCGGCGCGTGCTGCGGTACGCGGAGAGCGCCATGGCGGTGAGGGTGCCGGCGTTCAGCGACGTCCCGTTGGCGTCGAAGATGGCCAGCGAGGCCGTGCTCTCGGAGAGGGAGTAGTCGAACGCGTCGCCCCCGACCGTCTCGCTCGGCGCAACGACGCCTGTGACCACGACCTTCTCCGTGCCCGCGGTCAGCGGGGGCAGCAGCTGCCAGACCAGCTCCGCCGAGGCGCTGCGCGGCCGCCGGCGCCGGACGCCGTCGAGCGCGTCCCCGTACTTCGTCGTGGTGGTCACGAGGTGACCGAGGAGCGTGGCGAGCCACGCCAGCTGGCTGCGGAGCAGGCCGTCCTCGAGGTCTGCGTCGTCGGCGGGAATCACCTCCAGCACGCCGAGCCGTTCCGCCCCGTCGACCAGCGGGACCCACAGCCGGGCCGCGCCGTCGGTGCGCGTCACCCGGATCTCGAGCTCACGGAAGGCCCGGCCGGGGAGCGAGTCGTCCACCCCGCGCCAACGCCCCCCGCGTACCGGGCGCAGCTCCACGTGGTCGTAGTCGACGAGGTAGACCTCGATGCCCACCCCCAGGAGGTCGCCGGCCTCGGCCGCCACCGCCGCGATCCGCTCCGGCGGGGCCACGTGCATTCCCTGCAGGAGCGCCAGCATGGCTGCGAGCGGCCCCTCGGACGGGCGTGGGTCCCGTACGCGCCCGCTGTAGGGCACGCTCCGGACGACGGCGCGCGCCTCGAGCAGCTCGTTGACGGCCTGGGCGAGCAGGTCCCGCTCCACCGGGGGCAGCGATCCGCCGCGGCGCGCGAAGTCCTCCAGCTCGGCCTGCCCGGCCGTACCGCCGAGAGCGAAGTACCGGCGCCACCACTCCCCCGGGCCGATGCCCGCGCGCTCCGCCACAAGCCGCAGCGCCGCGCGCTGCTGGTCCTCGCGGCCGGCCGTCGGCGCGCTCATCGTTGCCGACGCGCCGTAGAACGAACCAGGCCGAGCGCGACCTCCTGGAGGTCGCGGTGCTCGCGGCGGGCGAGCGCCACCAGGAGCGCCAGCGCGTCGGGCTCGTTCAGGTGCTCGCGCTCCATGAGGATTCCTCGGGCCGTGGCCACCAGGTCGCGGGAGCGGATGGCCGTCCGCAGGTCCTCGCTGAGCCGGCGGGCGTCGTCGGCGCCACGGGCGTGCGCCACCAGGGTGGCCGCCTGGGCGGCGAACATGCGCAGCAGGTGCTCGCTGGAGTCGTCGTAGGCAGCCGCCCGCTGCGAGTAGATCTTCAGCGTGCCCACGGCCTTGTCACCGGCCACCAGCGCGGTGCTCAGGGCGGACCGGACGCCCGTCGGACGCACGGCCCGGCCCCAGCGGGGCCAGCGCTCCTCCCGCCTCAGATCGGCAACCCGCACCGTGGCGTGCCGCTCCCACGCCGTCAGGCACGGTCCCTCGCCGGTCTCGTACTGCACCGTGTCGAGCTGCTCGACGAGAGGGTGGGTGGCGGCCACGGTGATCCGGGCGTCGCCGTCGCGAACGGTGACGCCGGCCCCGGTCGTGCCCGGGATGGCCTCCGCGGCCACCGACGTGACCAGCCGCAGGGCGTTGCGGACGGCGCCGTCCGTCAGAAGAAGGCCGGACGCTCCGGCGTAGGCACGGGCCAGCTCCTCCGCCAGCGGCAGCGACTCAGCCAAGAGGGACCTCCGTCCGCCTTTGCCGACGGTGCGGCCGGCCGGCGCCGCCCCGTCGCGAGCACCTGCCTCACCATAGTCCCGGGCGGCTCCCGGGTCCTGCGGAGCGGGCACCCCCGCGGCCGCCCCGGGCCCGCCCCTATCGTGGGCCCATGACCGACGAGGACGCCGTCGCGCTGGCCCACGAGATGTTCGACATGGCGCGGCAGGGACGGACCGAGGACCTCAGCGCCCTGCTCGACGCAGGAGCCCCCGTGGACCTCACCAACGCCAAGGGCGACACGCTGCTGATCCTCGCCGCCTACCACCAGCGGCCCGGCACGGTCCGGGCGCTGCTCGAGCGGGGCGCCGACGTCGAACGGCTCAACGACCGGTCGCAGAACGCGCTGACGTGCGCCGTCTTCAGGCAGGACACCGAGATCGCGGGGCTGCTCCTCGACGCGGGCGCCGACCCGGACGCCGGCGCGCCCAGCTCGCGGGCCACCGCACAGTACTTCGGCCTGCCGGACATGACTGCCCTGCTCGAGCGGGGTCAGCGGTAGCCCGACGCAGCCAGCGGCGGCTCGGAGCGGTCAGTCCAGCCCGAGGTTGTAGGCGCTGAGGCGCCACGCCGGCGCCCGGCCGGGGTTGGGGTGCATGAGGGTCCACCCGCTGTTCTCCAGGCCGGTCAGGCCGAACCAGTTCCCGGGGTCCAGCCCGAGCAGCACGGTCTGCCCGAGCGTGATCGCGGCGCCGTGACCGACGACCACGAGCACGTCGTCGGCGGTGAGCTCCGTCGCGGCCTCCTCGATCGCGGCGGCCACGCGGGTCCCGCAGCCGGTGCGGGTCTCCGCCCCCACGCCGTCGGGCTCACGCCCGTGCCGCCAGGCCGTGAAGGCGTCCGGCCACGAGGCCTGGATCTCCTCCTGGGTGAGCCCCTCCCAGGCGCCGAAGCTGCGCTCGCGCAGGCGCGAGTCGGTGGTGGGCCGGATCCCGGTGCGGTCGGCGAGGGCCCGGGCCGTGGAGACGGCACGCTGCAGGTCCGAGGTGATGATGCGGGTCGGCTCCAGCGCGGCCAACGCCGTCGCGGCGAGGTTGGCCTGACGGGTGCCCGCGTCGTTGAGCGGGATGTCCGACTGCCCCTGCAGCCGGCGCGCCGCGTTGAAGTCGGTCTGACCGTGGCGCCACAGGATGACGGTTCCTGCCGTCATGCCCGATCTTCGCTGTCCGCCGGAACGTGCAGGTCGGCCGGCAGGTCGACGACGGGGCAGTCCTTCCACAGCCGCTCGAGCGCGTAGTACTCGCGGTCCTCCTCGTGCTGGACGTGGACGACGATGTCGCCGTAGTCCATGAGGACCCAGCGTGCCTCGCTCACACCCTCCTTGCGCACGGCCTTGGCGCCCTCCTTGTGCAGCGCCTCGTCCACCGCGTCGACGATCGCCTTGACCTGGCGCTCGTTGCTGCCGGAGACGACGAGGAAGACGTCCGTGAGGACGAGCCGCTCGGAGACGTCGAGCGCGATGATCTCCTCGGCCTTCTTGTCGGCCGCCGCGCGCGCGGCGACGACGGCTAGATGGCGGGATCGGTCGTCAGCAGCCACAGGTCTCCTCGGGACGAAAAAGTGTCTCGGGCGATCCTACGGGGTCGGCCCGAGCAGCACCGACGTCACCTGCGCGAGAGACTGGATCCGCATCGACGCACCGTCGGCCTCCTGGTTGAACGCCAGCAGACCGATCAGGAGGCCGATGACGATCGCGACGAGGACCAGGGCGACGATCTTGACGAGCGAGGCGGCCGGGTTGCGGGTGTCCGCGTCCTCGTCGTGGCCGTCGTCCTCGAGGTCCTCCACGCCGTCGGCGCCCGGACCGCTGACCGGGCCGGCCATGCGCTCGCGCACGGAGCGCCGCGCGGGCTCATGACCGGCGCGCTCGGACGACTCGTCGGGCGACTGGGAGGACGCGGCGGAGAACTCGGCGAGGGAGGCCCACTGCGGGCGCGCCTCGTCGTCGTAGTCCTCCTCGTCGGGGCCTTCGTCCAGCGCCGCGGCGGCGACGGCCTCGGGCCCGCTGGCCGCCGAGGGGAACCGGCTGGGAGACGCCGCCGACCGTGCCCGCTCCGCCTCGGTGGGCTCACGCCTCACGGGTGTGAAAGCCGGGCCGGGAGCGGCCGGGGCTGCCGTCGCGGGCGCCGGTGCGTCGGCGGGGGCCGGGGCCGGGGCGGGGGCGGGAGCGGCGGTCGTCCGCCCGGCGGCTTCGCGACCGGAGGTGGGGACGCGGGACGCGGGGGCACCGGACGCGGGGGCGCCGGTGGTGGGGGCGCTCGGCGCCGACGCGGGCGTGGCAGTGTCCGGAGCACCGGAGGGAACGGCGTCGATGACGAGCGTGCCGTCGTCGGTGACCGCGGGAAGGCCGACGGCGGACTCCCACCCGGCCGGGTCGGTGGTCACCGGCGGCTCGTCGGCCACCGGCCCGGGACGGGACGGCTGTGCGGAGCCGGCCGCGACGGGCTGCACGCCGGTCAGCGTGCCGGTGGCGTCCAGGGTGCGGATGCCCTTGGCGGTGTGCGGGGCGCGCACCACCGGACGGCGCGCCGTGGCCGTGCGCTCCGTCGGGCCGTCCTCGGGCACCGCGACGTCGCTCCTCACCCGGTCGCGCAAGGAGCGCCTGGAAAGGGGGGCTGCCGGGGCGGCGGGCTGGTCGGCCTGAGTCACGCGGGCGGGGACCTCTGCCCGTGCGGAGGCAGGCGCCGGCGCGGCGGCCCGGTCGGGTGCGGGGGCCGGCGCCGGAGCGGCCGGGATCTGGCCGCGGTCCTCTGCCGGCGTCGGGGCGGCGTCCGCCACCCGGTCCCGCGCGGACGGCGCGGGCGGCTGCGCGGACGGCGCGGGCGGCTGCGCGGTGCGGGGCTGCCGCACCGACGAGTGCGCGGTGCTGGCCTGCGGCACCGGCGCGTCGGAGCGCTCGGCACCGGCGGCACCGTCCGTCGTCGTCCCCGTCGCGGCGACCGACCGCGCCAGGGCGGCCTCCGGCGGAAGCGGCCTGCCATCGTCGTCCACGAGCGGCAGCTCGCCCGTGGCGATGGCCTCCAGGCGTGCCTGCTCCTCGAGCTGGCGGATGCGCAGCTCACGCCGGGTCAGCGGCCGCGCCTGCCCGGCCCGCTCGGCGGCCAGGCGTGCGGCGCGCTCCGCCTCGCGGCGCCGCCTGCGCTCTCCCAGACCGCCCGTCTCGGTGGAGGGTTCCTGCTGGTTCACTTACCTGCTCCCACGGCCCGGGGCGGCAGCTTGACGCTGCGCTCGTCCCGGGCTCTCGTCGTCATGCGCGGCCGGGGCCGCGAGAAGTCGTCGACCTTCGCCGAGCCCCTGCGGTAGAGGCCGTACTTGGCGATGTACTGCACCACACCGTCCGGCACGAGGTACCAGACCGGCTTGCCCGCGGCGACGCGCCGACGGCAGTCCGTCGACGAGATCGCCATCGCCGGCACCTCCAGCAACGAGACCCCGGCCTCCGGAAGCCCGGAGGTGTCGAGCTCGTGGCCCGGGCGGGTGACGCCGATGAAGTGGGCGAGCGACCACAGCTCGTCGGCGTCCTTCCAGGTCAGGATCTGCGGCAGGACGTCCGCACCGGTGATGAAGTACAGGTCGGTGTCGGGCATCTGCGCCTTGAGCTCGCGCAGCGTGTCGATCGTGTAGGTCTTGCCCGGCCGGTCGATCTCCAGGCGCGAGACGGTGAAGCGGGGGTTCGACGCCGTGGCCACGACCGTCATGAGATAGCGGTGCTCGGCCTGGGTCACGTCCCGGTCGGTCTTGAACGGCTGCTCGCCGGTCGGGACGAAGATCACCTCGTCGAGCGCGAAGGACTCCAGGACCTCGCTCGCCGCCACGAGGTGCCCGTGGTGCACCGGGTCGAAGGTGCCGCCCATGACACCGACCCGCCGCCTCGGCCGAGGACCCCACGCCATCGCAGCTCCTGCAGGGTCAGTGACGCGTGTGGACGTTGCGGAAGGCGTACGTCACCAGGAGCAGGAGGACGAAGACCGCCAGGGTGAGCGCTCCCAGGACGTACGGGCTCACGGTCGCGCCGCCGGCCTCGGCGTGCTCCACCTGCTCGGCGGCGAACATCACTAGCGAGCTCTTCATCAAGGGTCCCCTTCCACCTGTCCTGCTGATGCCTGGGGGACAGTCTTGCATGACTGCCCGACCCTGGTCGCCGCCGACCACGTGGGCCGCGTCGCACCCTGTCCGCGCGCCCGCCGGGCTACGCCGTCGCCCCGACGGCCGGGAAGAGGCGTCGCAGCACGTCGGCGAGCGTGGCCACACCCACCATCCGGTCGCCGTCGGTCACGACGGCGAGGTGGTTGCGCGTGCGGCGCATGGTGGCGAGGGCGGCGTGCACGGTGGTCGCCTCGTCGAGGGTGAAGACGTCGCGCACGAACGGCTCGGCGTCGGCCTCGTCCGGCGCGGCGAGGGTGTCGCGGACGTGGACGACTCCCGTGACCTTGTCGCCGTCGCCGACCAGCACCCGCAGGTGGCCGGTCCGGCGCGTGGCGGCGCGCACCGCTCCCACCGTGGCGCCGGCGGGCACGATCGTCGCCGGACCGCTCCCCACCAGCTCCCCCACCGTGAGCTCCTGCATCTCCAGGGCGCCGGAGATCTGGGCGGAGTACCGCGCGTCCAGTGCGCCGACGTTCGCCGAGTGCTCCACGAGGTGGCGCAGCGTGTCGGGGTCGGTTCCCGACGCGGGCGCGTCCGGGTCGGCGCCGGCCTTGCGGACCAGCCAGTTCGCCGCGGCGTTCAGCGCGTGCAGCAGCGGCCGCGCGGCCCACATGAAGGCCCGCATCGGCAGCGCCAGCAGGATCGCGGACCGCTCCGGGTGCGCGATCGCCCACGACTTGGGTGCCATCTCCCCGACCACGAGGTGGAGGAAAGTGACGATGACGAGGGCGAGGACGAACCCGGCGACGTCGGCCGCCACCAGCGGCACGCCCCAGCCCTCGAGGAGCGGGGTGAGCCAGTGGTGGACGGCGGGCTTGGTGATCGCGCCCAGCGCCAGGGTGCACACCGTGATGCCGAGCTGCGAGCCGGCCAGGAGCAGCGTCAGCTCCGAGGAGCTCCGCAGTGCGGCGCGGGCGGCCCGGCTGCCCGCGGCCGCGTCCTCGAGCCGGTGCCGGCGGGCGGCCATGAGAGAGAACTCGACGGCCACGAAGAAGGCGCTGAGCACGACGATGGCCACGGTCGCGGCCAGCACCACGAGAGGGTTCTCGATCACCGGTCCACCTCCCCGTCGGCACTCGGCAGAGTGATGCGCACGGTCGACGGCACGTGCCGCTCGACCTGCAGGACCTCCACCCGGATGAACCTCGGCTCCGGGTCGCCGTCGCGGACCAGGTCTCCCGGGTCCGGCGGCAGCTCGATGTCGAAGGCGGTGCCGACCCCGGCGAGCCCGCCGTGATGGGCCATCACGAGGCCCGCGACGGTCTCGTAGTCGCCCCGCGGCAGGTCCGCGCCGAGGGCGCGCTCGAGCTCGTCGACGTGGACGTCGCCCGACATCACCCAGACGCCGTCGCCCTCCTCGGGCCGGTAGGTGGGGACGACGGGGTCGTGCTCGTCGGTGATCTCCCCGACCAGCTCCTCGGCCAGGTCCTCCAGGGTCAGCACCCCGGTGAAGCCGCCGTACTCGTCGACGACGCACGCGAGCTGGTTCGTGGTCTCGCCGAGCCGGCGCAGTGCGTCCGGGAGCGCGGTGAGGTGGGAGATCACGAGCGGCGGGCGCATGAGGGCGGTGACCGGTGCGCCGTCGGGCTCGTCGGTGCTGAGGACGTCGGCCAGGTGCACGACGCCGACGACGTCCTGCGTGTTCTCTGCGAGGACGGGGTAGCGCGAGTGCCCGCTCGTCATGAGCGCGCGGACGTGGCCGACCGTGTCGACGTCCTCGACGGTGTCCACCCGCGAGCGCGGGATCATGGCGTGCTCGACCGTCCGGCGCGGGAAGTCCAGGATGCGGTCGAGCATCATCGACAGCTCGACCGAGAGGTCACCGGTCTCGCGCGACTCCTCGACGATGTGCTCCAGGTCCCTGGCGGTCGCCGAGTGCTCGACGTCGTGCACCGGCTCCATCCGCAGGGCTCGCAGCAGCAGGTTGGAGGCCTGGTCGAACACCCAGATGAGCCAGCCGAAGAGCGTGAGGTAGATCGTGGTCGAGCGCGCCAGCCGGACGGCCACCGGCCCGGGCCTGGCGATGGCGAAGTTCTTGGGGAAGAGCTCGCCGAAGACCATCTGCACGACCGTGGAGAAGAGCAGCGCGAGCACGGCGCCGGTGGCGGCGGACACCCCGGCGGAGACGCCGGCACCGCCGAGCATCGAGCCGAGCGCCGTGCCGATGAGCGGCTCGGCGACGTAGCCGACCAGCAGCCCGGTGACGGTGATGCCCAGCTGGGCGCCGGAGAGCATGAAGGACGTGCGGCGCGTGATGGAGAGAACCCGCCTCGCGCCGTCGTCCCCGGCCTGGGCACGGGCGCTCGTGCGCGAGCGGTCGACGCCCATGTAGGCGAACTCCTGGGCGACGAAGTAGCCGGTGGCGGCCGTGATCAGCAGGACCACGACCACGCCGACGAGAAGGGACAGGACTGGGGTCACCGGCCGCGCACCGCCTCATGTCCGAGGTACGCGGCCGAGGGTATGTGGTCTGTGTCCATGTCTCTCTTCGTGGAACGGACGGCCGACGCGGGATGTCGGACGACCGGCGCTCAGCCTATCGGGGCGAAGGCCTCGGTCTCCCCGGCCAGCCCCTCGAGCTCCAGCCAGCGCAGACCGGCGACCGCCGCGCCCAGTTCCACGGGCCCGAGCGCCCCGACGGCGTGCAGGAGGCCGCCGTTGGCAGCCAGACCGGTGAGCTGGGAGACGTCGTGCAGGGCCCGGTCACCCTCCCGGAAGGAGTCCGGCTGCTCGGCACGGACGGCCCTGTTCCAGATCAGGTCGCTAGTCTCCACGTCTTTCACCCTAGGGGAACCGCGCCCCGGAGCGGCGGAGCCCAGGCGGCGTCAGCCCAGGACGGCCCAGCCGTGCCCGGGCACCCGGACGCGGTCGCCGTCGAGGTCCGCGCCGCCGGCCAGGACCCCGCCCGCGCGCGCGCCGACCTCCGCCTCGCCGTCCCCGAGGTTGAGGACGACCACGAGCCGCTCCCCCGGCGCCGTCACCTCGTACGCGAGGATCTCGTTGGACAGCTCGAGCGGGGCGGTCCGCGCGCGGTGGAGCCACGGGTGGCGGCGGCGCAGCGAGATCAGCTCGCGGTGCAGCCGGAGGACCTCGAGGTCGCCCGCCAGCTGGCCGGGCACGTCGGGGAAGGCCGGCCGGACGGCGTCGTCGCCGCCGAGCCGCTCCTCCTTGACACCCTCCAGGGCGTACTCGTCGCCGGCGTACACCGACGGCGCGCCGCCGACGGTGAACAGGACGACCAGCGCGTGCGGCAGGTGGCCCCGGTCGCTCAGGCGCGAGGCGATGCGGGTGACGTCGTGGTTGCCCACGAACGTCATGGGCGCGAACGTCTCCAGCAGGGCGTTGTGCCGCCCGAGGGCGTGGTCGAGCTCGTAGAGGTTGCGGTCGTTCAGGCTGCTCCAGATCGCCTTCCAGAGCTCGTACTGGGTCACCGCGTCCACCCCCGAGGCCGCGACGAAGCCGGCGTAGTCGCCGTGGATGACCTCGCCGACCACGTACGCCTCGGGGAACTCGGCACGCACCGCGGGAAGCACCTTCGCCCAGAACGAGGGCGGCACCGCGTACGCGGCGTCGAGCCGCCAGCCGTCGGCCCCAGCACGCAGCCAGTACCGCATGACCTCCTCGACGAGCTCAGCCACGGCGTCGGCGTCGTGGTCCAGCGCCACGAGACCCTCGTGCCCCTCGAAGGTCGCGTACCCCGGCCGGGTCCCGGCCGTCGCACCCTCCGGCCACGTCAGCCGGAACAGCCCCGCCTCCGGGTGGTCGGGTCCGCCGTCGACCGCGCGCAGGAAGGCGGGGTGCCGGGACCCGACGTGGTTGAAGACGCCGTCGAGGACGACCTTGAGCCCGCGCTCGTGGGCGGCGGCGACGAGCGCGTCGAAGTCCCCGCGGTCGCCGAGGCGGGGGTCGATCGTGAAGTGGTCGACGGTGTCGTAGCCGTGGCTGTGGGACGTGAAGACCGGCCCCAGCAGCAGCGCGGAGGCCCCGAGCTCGACGGCGTGGTCCAGCCAGCCGGCCAGGCGCGGCAGCCGGTGGGCGACCGGAGCCGCGGGGTCGAGCACCGGCTCCGCGCCGACGAGGCCGAGGGGGTAGGCGTGCCAGAAGATCGCGTGCTCGTGCCAGGTCGTCACGGTCGACCATCCTGTCAGCCGCTGAAGACCTCCGCCGCCTGCTTCAGCCCCGCCAGGGCCCGTTGCCAGTTCTCCGTGGAGTGCTGGGCGGCCTCCTCGGTGGGATTGTTGTCCTGCGTCAGGGTGACCCGTGTCCCGTGGGCGGTCTCCTCGAGCGTCCAGGTCAGCGTGTGGTAGTTCTCGGGCACGTCCGGCTCGCCGGTCAGCGGGCTGAAGTGGGTGTAGCGCAGCAGCCGCGGCTCCTCGATTTCCACGATCTCGCCGTGGTCCTGGAACGGCTTGCCCTCCCACTCGCCGGTGAACGTGATCCGGCTGCCGGGCACGTAGTCGCTCGCGACGCTCGCGCCGAACATCACGTGCCGCGAGAGCTCCGGGCTGGTCAGGACGGTCCACACGGTGCGCGGGAGCGCGTCGATGTCGATGCTCGTCGTCGAGACGTGGTCGGCCATGGCGGCACCTCCCGGACCAGCCTCCTCCTCTCCGGTGGGCCGCACAAGGCGCCTGCTCGCCCGGCTGCCCGGACGACGACGCAGGTCACCCCTGCGCCGTCGGCTCCTCGTCCGCGGTGGTGGCCGGTGCCTCGGCGACGGCGGCGACCGCGACGTCCGGCGACGTCACCGCCGGCACGCCCGCGGGTGTGCGCGGCGGGACCTGGCCGATGCGCAGCAGGCGGGCCGGGTCGTACCGCTCGGCCAGCTCGGTCAGGCGGGCCAGGGTGACGTCGTCGTAGCACCGGGCGACGCCCCCGGCGCCGGCGTGGGCGCCGAAGTTGGGCAGCACGCCGCCCGTGTCCCAGGGTGCGACCACCTCGGCCACCACCCGGGCGTGCGCTGCGAGCGCCTCGGCCAGCGGCGGGACGAGAACACCCACGAGCTCGAGGCAGTACGCCGCGTCGCGGTGGCACACGGCGCTCGGGACGGCCGGCTCCTTGGCCAGCGCCCCGCCGAGCTGACGGATCTCCACCATGAGCTGCGGCGACGACGTCCCGGGCCCGGCCACCTCCAGGAGCGCATCGACGAGCTCGGCCGGCAGGTCGCGGAGCAGGTGGTTGTACTCGCTGGCGGGCAGCGGGTCGACCGGGTCGGCGTGGACCATCCCGATCTGCGCGAAGGGCATCGGGCCAACCATGTCGATGATCGGCTCGGCGACGGCGCGCAGCGGCGTGAAGAGCTCGGCGCCGCGCCCGTGGTCGCCCGTCCAGACGAACCGCACGGCCACGGTGAACCGGCCCGCGAGGGGCGGCGGAACACCGGGGACGCCCTCGGGCAGGTTGAGCAGCGCGACCGACGTCGTCGCCTCGGGCGGCAGGCCCCGGCACCACTCGCGCCAGGTGTGCAGCATCGCGGCCGCGTGAGCGCCGTCGACGTAGAGGGCGCCGCCGTAGACCTCGGCCTGGGGGACGAGGTCGAGCTCGACGGCGGTGACGACGCCGAGCGCGCCCTTGCCGCCGCGCAGCCCCCAGAACAGGTCCGGCTCGTCCACCGCCGTGGCGCGCCGGACCATGCCGTCGCCGGTGACGACGTCGAACGCGCGGACGCGGTCGGACGCGGCGCCCCACGTCCGGGCGAGGGGCCCGATCCCGCCGCCCGTGGTGTAGCCGACGACGCCGACGTCGGGCGCCGACCCGACCGGCCCGGCCAGCCCGTGCGGCGCCGCCTCGGCGAGCAGGCGCGCCCACCGCACGCCGGCACCGACGCGCGCCCAGCCCTCGGGGTGGACGGTGCACTCGTCGAGCCGGCCCGTGTGGATCAGCAGCGCACCGTCGAGGTCCGAGGCGATGCCGTGCCCGGTGGACTGGACGGCCACCGGCAGCCCGTTGGCGGCGGCGAACAGCAGGGCCTCGGAGACGTCGTCGGCGCTGACGACCTCGACCACGGCGGCCGGGGACGTGGCGACGGCGAGGTTCCAGGGCGTGGCGAGCCCGGTGTAGCCGGCCTCGCCCGGTCGGTGCACGCGTCCGGTGACGCGCTCCTGGAGTGCGGCGAGGTCGAGGTCCGGCCTTGGTGAAGGGGTCATGGTGTCCTCCGCGACGCACCTGACAGGGCATGTGGTGGCCGGTCGGGGCGTCGCTGACCCGGCCGTCCCCCGACGAACTGTGGGCGCGAGTGTAGGGGCGCCCTGGCGTTGCGGTACGGCGATCGGTGCGTCGCTCGCGGGCGATCTGCGGGTGGATCTCGCCCGTGTCGGTGGGACTGGATAACGTCCCGCCATGGCACTGACGAGGGTGGAGAGCGAGCAGTTCCTGGCCGAGCCGCACGTGGCGGCGCTGTCGGTGGAGGGCGGGGACGGGCGGGCGCCGCTCACCGTGCCGATCTGGTACCAGTACTCCCCCGGCGCGCTGCTGTGGGTGCTCACGGGGGCCCGCTCGCGCAAGACGCGGCTCATCGAGTCCGCCGGCCGGTTCACCATGATGGTGGACCGCGTCCGGCCCTCCGTCAGGTACGTGTCCGTCGAGGGGCCGGTGAGCGGCATCGAGCCCGGCACCGAGGAGCACCTGCACGAGATCGCCCACCGGTACCTGCCGGAGCGGGCGGCGGCACGTTACATCGACTTCGCCCGGGCGGAGCTCGGCGAGCAGGTGGTGATCTCGCTGCGTCCGGAGCGGTGGCTCGGCGCGGACCTGGGCTGACTCACGCCGTCGTCGGACGGGCGGCCGCCAGCGGCTGGTCCGTCGGCGGCTCGTCCGCCGGCGGCTGGTCCGTCAGCGGCCGGTCGGCCGACGGCTCGTCCGCCTGCGCCGGGTCCGTGAGAGACCGAAACACGCTCAGGGGCGGCGCCAGTCGTCGCTGGTCAGGTGCGACCCGGCCATCGGCCCCATGGTGAGCATGCCGCCGTCGACCGCCCACGAGGCCCCGTTGACGTACGCGGCGTCCGGCCCGCAGAGGAACGCCACGGTGGCGGCGATCTCACGGGCGTCGCCCGGGCGGGAGACGGGGATCCCGGGCCGGTACTTGTCGACCAGGACCGACTCGTCCTCCTGGCCGGTCATGGGGGTCGCGATCTCGCCGGGCGCGACCGCGTTGACGGTGATGCCGTGCTCGGCGAGCTCGAGAGCGGCCACCTTCACCAGCAGGCCGAGGCCACCCTTGGCGGCGCAGTAGGGGCCCGCCCCCACACGCGGGGCGTGCTCGTGGACGGAGGTGATGGCGACGATCCGGCCACCGTCACCCGCAGCGACCATGTGGCGTGCCGCGGCCTGCAGACAGCAGAAGGCGCCGTCCAGGTCGACGGCGACGACGTCGCGCCAGCTGGCGTAGTCCATCTCGAGAAGGAGCGTGGAGGTCCCCGTCCCCGAGCTCATCACCAGGGTGTCGACGCCGCCCATCGTCGCGGCGAGCTCGTCGACGACCGCGGCGCCGTTCTGCGGCTCCGTGAGGTCCAGCCGGCGCACGTGCGCGGTGGCGCCGGCGGCCCGGACCTCCCGCGCCGTCGCCTCGGCGCCGTCGCTGTCCTCGTGCCACGTGATGCCTACCTGCCGCCCGGGGGCGGCGAGCGCGACGGCCGTCGCCCTGCCGATCCCCGAGTCGGCTCCGGTGACCACGACCCGGCGCGGCTCGAACGCCGCGGGCTGCTCGGTGGGGCTCGGTTCCGCGCTCACCGGGAGACCAGCTTGAAGAAGGTCGAGTCGCTGCCGTCGGCCTTCTGCTCCTGGTAGAGGAACGCCAGCTTCTCCTCATCGAACTTGGCGAACCAGTCGTCCCAGCTGATGTGCTCGAGCTGGTCCTCGCCGGCTCCGCCGGGGAAGTCGATGCGCAGGACCCCGGCGTCGCCCGAGCCCTCCGTCCCCCGGACGCTCGCGGGCTTGCCGTCGTGCTTCTCCACCCACTGCCGGATCTCGTCGTGATCCGTCGTGGTGCTGCTCTTCGATGCCACGGCTCCTCCTCCGTCTCACAGAACGTGCGGTGGCGGTCACTGGGTTCTTCGACGGTAGGTGGACAGCTCGCCGCTCGCACGCCGAGGACCGGCCGTCACGGCGAGCGGCCGCCGCCCCCTCAGTCGAGACAGAACTCGTTGCCCTCCGGGTCCTGCATGACGATGTGCCCGCCATCCAGGTTGTCGGGCTCGAAGCGACGCACCCTGCGGGCGCCGAGCGCGACGAGCTGCGCGCAGCGCTCCTCCAGGACCGCCATCCGCTCCTCGCCCCGCATCCCGCTCGCGGTGCGCACGTCCAGGTGCACCCGGTTCTTGGCCGTCTTCCCCTCGGGCACGCGCTGGAAGAACAGCCGCGGGCCCGCACCGTCGGGGTCCCGGAGCGCGGACCGTTCGTCGCGGCGCTCCTCGGGCACTCCCCATGCCGTCAGCGCCTCGTCCCAGGAGGCGAAGCCCGGCGGCGGCGGTTCCAGCTCGTACCCCAGCACCTCGGCCCAGAACCGGGCCAGGGCCGCCGGGTCGCCCGCGTCGAAGGTGATCTGCACGGTTGCCGCCATGACGCCTCCTCAGGTCGTGGCGACGAGACAACCACGCCCCACCCACACCCGCCAGGGCGCGGCGCCGCACGCGCCCATGGTCACCCCGGACGCGGGTGGGTACGCTCGCGAGATGGGCGTCCATCAGCTGCGCGTCGTCGTCGAGGCCGAGGACTACGAGAAGGCCGTCGCGTTCTTCCGCGACGTGGTCGGGCTGCCGGTGGAGGAGACCTACTCCAGCGACGGCGGGGCGGAGGTCACGATCCTGGGCGCGGGCCGGGCCACCCTCGAGATCGCGAACCCGGCGCAGAAGGACCTCATCGACGACGTCGAGGTCGGCCGGCACGTCGCCCCGAAGATCCGCCTCGCCTTCCAGGTCGACGACACCCCCGGCATGACGGACCGGCTGGTCGGGGCGGGCGCGGAGCTGGTCGCCCCGCCCACCGTCACGCCGTGGCACTCCCTGAACTCGCGCCTCGAGGTGGCGGCGGGGCTGCACGTGACCCTCTTCGCCGAGGGCACGGACGCGTACTAGGCGTACCCAGCCTGGCGGGGCAGTACACCTAGGGCACGTAACCGCCGAGGGCGGGTGCCGCGGCCGGGTGCTCGGCGAGGTACTCGCCGATGCGGTCCTCGGCGAACGCGGTGGTGACGGTCCTCAGCGCCGGCTCGTCGAGCAGGACGATGGACTGCTTCCCGTCCGGGCTCCAGCCGGTGCCGATGTACGGCGCGGTGATGAACCGGACGGAGTCGGGGCGCAGCTCGCGCGCACTGATGGCCAGGTCACGCATCCTCGCGATCGTCAGACCGTCGTCCAGGGAGAGCGAGCGGGTGACCGCCTCCAGGGTAGACATCAGCCGCGCCGGGTCCGTGAGCACGTCGCGGTCGAAGATCGCCCGCATGATGCCGCGCATCCAGTTCTGCTGACGCTGCACCCGCCCGAAGTCGCCGCCGGGCACGTTGTAGCGCTCACGGGCGTAGGTGAGCGCCTGCGCGCCGTCGAGCAGGTGGGTGCCCTCGTCGAGAGTGACTCCGTCCACCGCCAGCGGCTGCTCGAGCCTGATCTCCACGCCGCCCAGCTCGTCGGTGAGCTCGGAGAAGGACTCGAAGTCGGCGACGGCGAAGTGGTCGATCCGCACCCCCGTCAGCTGCTCGACGGTCTGGATCATCAGCGTGGGACCGCCCCAGGAGAACGCCGCGTTGATCTTGGCCGTGCCGTGCCCGGGGATCGGGACCCACGAGTCGCGCGGGATCGACATGATCGTCAGGCTCTTCCGGTCGCCCGAGACCTGCGCGAGCATGATCGCGTCGGTGCGCTGGGCCCCGGCCGTCCAGCTGCTCGGGTCGCCCGCGGAGATCCGGCTGTCAGACCCGAGGATGAGGATGTTCACCGGCGGCGGCAGCGTGACGGCCGCACCGTCCGCCTCGACCACCGTCCGGGGGGTGCTCACGGGCCGGTCCGCGATCTCCGTGAACGGGTCCCCGATCCGCTCGATGCCGGCCTCCAGCCGCCCCTGCAGGTAGGAGACGCCCGCGACGCCCGCCCCGGCGACGGCGACCAGGATCGCGAGCGCGACGACGACCGCGGTCCGCGCCGCCCCGCGCCCCGCGCGCCGGCCGGGGGGCTCCGGCCGGTCGAGCAGGGTGGTCGGGTCGTCGTTGCTCGCGGGGGGTGCCACCGCGGCGTGGGAGCGGGGCAGCCCGGGGCTGCTCGGGGGCCTGGTGTCGGTCGCCATGTCAGGGTCCTTCCGGCGGGGGCGCGTCGGCACCCCGGTTCGCGGCGGAGGCGTCTGCCCCCGCCGCAGCGGCCGGCGCCGGGCCGGTCGCGACGTCCCACGGCACGAGCTCGGGGCGCAGCAGCGTCGCGGCGAGCACCGCGTTGACCAGCAGCAGGGCGGCGACGGCCGTGACGCGCAGGAGCGGGCCCGCCCGCCGGCTAGTACGCACCGCGACCTCCCAGGACGGCACGGACGGTGCGCAGGACGAGGACGAGATCGCCGCTGACGGACCAGTTCTCCACGTAGCGCAGGTCCAGCCGGACGCCGTCGTCCCACCCCAGGTCGGACCGCCCCGAGACCTGCCACAGCCCGGTGACCCCCGGCTTGATGAGCAGACGCCGGTGCACGTGGCGCTGGTAGGCGCGCACCTCGGCGGGCAGCGGCGGCCTCGGGCCGACCACGCTCATCCGGCCGCGCAGCACGTCCCAGAACTGCGGGAGCTCGTCGAGGGAGTACCGCCGCAGGAGCCGGCCCACGCGGGTGACGCGCGGGTCGTCCGCGAGCTTGAACAGCACCCGGTCCGCGGCGGCCAGCTCGCGCACCTCCGCCAGCCGCGCCTCGGCGTCGAGCGTCATGGAGCGGAACTTGTGCATGACGAACGGGACGCCGTGCTGCCCCACCCGTTCCTGGCGGAACAGGACCGGCCCGCCGTCGTCGAGCCGGACGGCGAGGGCGACGGCGGCGTAGAGGGGGGCGAGGAGCACGAGCGCCGCGGCGGACAGGACGATGTCCATGGCCCTCTTCAGCGCGTGCGCGCCCCCCGAGAATCGGGGGAGGTCCACGTGCACCACGGCCAGCCCGTCGACCGGGCTCTGGTGGAGGCGCGGACCTGCCACGTCGGTGAGCTGCGAGACCAGCAGCAGCTCCGTGCGGCTGGTCTCGAGGTCCCAGGCGAGGGCCCGCACGCTCTCACGCGGCATCCCGCCGGCCACCAGCACGGCGCCGACGCGTGGGTCCCGGGCGGCTGCGCGGAGGTCGCCGACCGGGAACCGCCGCAGACCGGTGGTCCGTGCCTCCGCCGGCTCCGCCGTCGCCCCCTCTGTGGTCAGGGCGACGGCGACGGGTACGTAGCCGGCCTCGGGGTGGCGGCGCATCTCCGCGACCGCGGCAGCCACCTCCCCCGGTCCACCGACGACGACCGCGCCCGTCATGGCGTGCCCCTGCGCACGCACCCTGCCCAGCCGCAGGCGCCACGCGAGCCGCGCGCCGAGCACCAGGACCAGCCCCACGGGGAGGGCGACGACGAAGTAGAAGCGCGAGAGCTGCACCGCGCCGAGGTAGGAGAGGATCGCGAGCAGCCCGAACGCCGAGAGGGTCGCGGCGAGCACGCGGCGGTACTCCTCCGAGCCCGCGCCGGCCACGTGGCGCTTGCGGGTGTCGCTCGCCCCGAGGGCGGCCAGCCAGACGACGGCGATGGTCAGCCCGACCAGCGGGTAGTCCACACCGTGCCCGGCGACGCTCAGCTGCGCCGCTCCCCCGCCGAAACGGGTGAGCTGCGCGATCACGAGCGCAGCGGCCACGGCCGCCGCGTCGGTGAGCATCAGCCCCCGGCGGTAGCGACGGTCCCACGAGATGGTCGCCGTGCCGGCCGCGGCCCGACGCCGGGGGGCGAGGCCGGGCACAGCGACGCCTGGCACGGCGACCGGTGCGAGGGGGCTCACCAGCACGCGCGCCGCCACGGCCGGGCTCGTCACCCTGGCCGAGCGATGTGCGGCTCGCTGGAGCATCCCCGTGTCCTTGCTGTCGTTGGAGAGATCCAGCGCACCAGCGATCGGTGGGGGCCGACGGGCCCTCGGCGCTGATCTGCGGGTGAAAGGCCCCCTCTCGCCCCGGCCGGGGCCGGGGGTGAGGCGGGGTGACCCGGCTCACCCCGAGGTGAGGCGGGGACGAGCGGCGCGGGACGGCGGCAAACCGGCGCTGCGCCGTCGCCCGGAGATCCCGCCGTCGGGAGGGCCCGGGCGACGCACCGGAGGCCGGCGAGGCGGTGCCCACCCCGCGTCACCCACCCGCCACCCTCCGGGCGAGCGTCGTGGATCGTCCGGGCATCGGCCGGAATTGCGGACCCAGATGCGGCCGGTCGCCGACTGAATGAGCGCACCAGATCCGTTCCGGACGCCAGGGGTCACCATGTCCACCGTTGTGCTCGCTCACGACTACGCCACCCAGCGCGGCGGCGCCGAACGGGTGGCCCTGATGCTCGCCCGGGCCTTCCCCGGCGCACCGATGCACACGACGCTGTACGACCCGGCCGGCACCTTCCCCGAGTTCGGCCGGCTGGACCTGCGGACCACGCGGCTGGACAAGCACGCGCTGCTGCGCCGCTACCACCGCCTCGCCATGCCCCTGCTCGCCTCCGCCGTCGACGCCGACCGGGTCGAGGGGGACGTGCTGCTGGCGAGCTCGACGGGATGGGCGCACGGTTACCGGGGGGCCGCGCGGACGGTGGTGTACTGCCACGCGCCGGCGCGCTGGCTCTACCAGACCGAGCGTTACCTCGGCTCGCACGCTGGCGCCGGAGCGGTGGGGCGGGCGCGGCGGGCCGGGATGGGCGCCGCCCTGGCCGCCCTGGCTCCCGGGATGCGCCGCTGGGACGCGGCGGCGGCGGCGCGGGCCGACCTGTACCTGGCGAACTCCACCGTCACCCAGCGCGCGGTGGCCGAGGTGTACGGCATCCGGGCCGAGGTGCTGCCGCCGCCGCCGGCGCTGCTGCCGGGAGGACCCGAGCGTCGGGTCGACGGCGTCGAACCGGGCTTCCTGCTGTGCGTGGCCCGGCTGATGCCCTACAAGAACGTCGACGTGATCGTCGAGGCCGTCAACGCCCTGCCCGGGGTTCGGCTCGTGGTGGTCGGCGCCGGCCCGGACCGCGCCCGGCTCGAGGCCCTCGCCGGGCCGCGCGTGCGGCTGCTCGGGCGCGTCGACGACGACGAGCTGCGCTGGCTCTACCGCAGCACCGCCGCGCTCGTGGCCGCCTCGTTCGAGGACTACGGGCTCTCGCCGCTCGAGGCCGGCGCCTTCGGCAAGCCCTCGGTGGTGCTCGGCGACGGCGGCTACCTGGACACGGTGGTGCCGGGCCGGACGGGGCTGTTCTTCGACGCCCCGGAGCCGACGGCGATCGCGGACGCGATCGAGGAGGCGCTCGGACGCTCGTGGAGCGCCCGGCGGATCGCCGCGCACGTGGCGACCTTCGGGGAGGACCGGTTCTGCGCGCGGCTGCGCGAGATCGTGGCGGCCGTGGGAGAGGAGCGTCAGCCGCTCGCGCTCGCCCCGGAACTGGTGCCGGCGTCGGCGTCGGCGTTGGCGCCCGGCATCGCGCTGGACGCCGCCTGAGCGGCGGCCGGCCCGGTCACCACACGCGCGCGCCGATGAGGCGGACCATCTCGAGAGAGACGTCGAGCATGCCCGCGACCACGGCGAGCGTCCACACCACCTCGAGCCACCCCCGGAGCCGGGGCCGGTTCTCCGAGGCGTCCTCGACCGCTGCCCGGACGGCGACGACGAGCAGCACCCAGGTGACGATGTGGAACCGCGTCCGCACGGTCACCAGCCCGAGAACGACCCAGTGGGCCCAGGCCGGCAGGGCCACCAGCGTGAACCGGCGGAGCGTGTCCCCGCGCCGCCGCAGCACGTGGACCAGGGCCGGGACGAGCAGCAGCTGCAGCACGACGGCCGTCCGACCGCCCCAGGGCTCCTGGGAGCCGAGGACCCCCGTGACGAGCGGCACGACCGGGGCGAGGAGCTGCTCGGTGGCCGAGGGCAGCCTGGATGCGGCCTCGGCGGTCGTCGGGCCGGTGACCGCGGGGTCGAGGAGGTGCCCGGTGAGGGACCGCTGCCGCAGGGACCACAGGCCGAGGACGAGGACGGCGGTGCCGGCGAGCACGGCCCAGCGGCGCAGCAGCGCCCACGGCGCCAGCGTCTGCGCCCCGCGTTCCTGGACCGTCCGCAGGAGGAGCACCAGCGCGACCACCCCCACGCCGGCCGCCGCGGTGGGCTTGACGCTGATCGCGACGGCCAGCAGGGCCGCCGCCGTCGCCACGGCGGGCCAGGTGGACCAGCGCGGACCGAGCACCACGGCGACCGCGGTGGCGCCGAGCGCCCCGACGACGACGTCGTTGTAGGCGACGTAGGCGCCGTCCCAGACCACGGGCATCGCCATGGCCGCCGCGGCGACGGCGCCGCTCCCCCGCACGCCGAGACTGCGGGCGCACCCGGCGGCCGCGAGCCCGGTCGCGACCAGGGTGAGGAGGTGCAGGTGGTGGGCGGCCACCCAGGATCCCTGGGTCGCCGCGGCGGTGTAGATCACCTCCATGAACGGGAAGGCGTCCACGTGCCGGTAGGGGCTGTCGTTCCAGCCGCCCGCCTGTGCCCACGCCACCGGGGCGGGCCAGTGGTACTCCACCTCGTCGGTGCGCCACGGCGGGGCCAGGGCCGCCACCGCCGCCAGCACCAGCCCGAGCGCGACCGCCCCCACCGGCACCGGGAAGGCACGAGCCTGCTCCAGCGCCGCACCGACGGCGCCGCGGACGAGTGCGGTGCAGGACCGCCGGGCCAGCACCAGCGCGACCCCGCCCGCGCCGCCGAGCGCGAAGGGGAGCCAGGCCCCCAGAAGCCCGGCGTGCCCGACGGCGAGCGTCACCGCTCCCACGGCCGCCAGGCCGGCCAGGGGCGCCAGCGCGGCCCTGGTCGCCACCGGCAGCCCCTGGGCGGCTCCCAGCCGCGCCGCGACCGGCGTCCCGAGGCCCGCGACGGCGAGCAGCAGCAGGAGCGACGTGCCCACCTGCGCCGTCATCGTCCGACCCGGAGCCAGACGGCGGCGTGACCGGCCGCGCTGCGCTCCCAGGTGAACAGGTCGGCGCGGGCTCGACCGCGCTCGACCGTCGCGGCGATCTCACGGTCGCCGGAGAGCGCCCAGACGAGCCCGTCCGCGAGCGCGGGACCGGTCGGCGCGACGAGCACGCCGCCGTCGCCGACGACCTCGGGCAGCGAGCTGGTGCGGGCGGCGACGACCGGCACGCGGGCCGCCATCGCCTCCAGGGCCGGGAGGCCGAACCCCTCGTGGAGCGAGGGCACCACGACGGCGGAGGCCGCGGCGACCAGCCCGGGGACGGCCGCGGCGGGCACACGTCCCACGCGGTGGACGCCGGGGAGGCCCGCGAACAGCTCGTCCCGGCGGCGGTGGGCGGGCCCGGAGAGGACCAGGTCGACGTCGGGCCGGGCGCTGCGCACGTGCGGCCAGGCCTCGGCGAGCGCCTCGAGGTTCTTGCGCCGCGCGGCCCCGCCCGCGTGGAGGACGTACGGCCGGTCGATGCCCAGCGACGCGAGCTCGGCGGCCGTGGCGGGCGCGGCGTCGCGGAAGCGTTCGTCGACACCGTTGTGCACGACGTCGGGGTCGTCGATCCCGAGGAGCTCGACCGCCTCCACCGCCGAGAACTCCGAGACGCACACGACCGCCGCCGCCCGCCGCAGCTCCTCGGCGGCCGCGCGGACGGGGGCCGACTCGTCGGAGTACCGCCAGGCGACCACGTCGTGCAGCGTGACGACCTCGTGCGGCGCGGGCGGGAGCTCGAGGTTCATCCGGTGCACCAGGGTGCCGGGCGGGTAGACCACCCGCCCGGCGGCGCGTCTGGCGCCGGTCCCGGCCCGGCCGAGCCGCCCCATCGGCAGCCGCCGGTTCCCCGGCAGGGGCGACCGCACGGACCGCGCCACGACCCGGTCGACCGCCCAGCGCGAATCTGCGTGCGCGGCCAGCGCACCGGCTGCCCGGCGGGCGATCTCCTCCTCGTAGACCTGCGCGCCCATGGGCGCCGCGACGGCCGTCGTGGCGAGGACGAGGCGCGGCATGGCCCGATGGTAGGTGCGTTGGCGGGGGCGACGGTCCGGAACGAGCACGGCCCGTTCCCCCTATGCGGACCCCCGCGCGTCGATACCCTGACGGCACCATCGCGGAAGGGCCGGGTCGGGTGCGTCCACGCCGTATCGCTCTTGTCTCCAGCTCCTTCCACCCCCGCACCGGCGGGGTCGAGGAGCACACCCGCCATGTCGCCCGCGAGCTGGCCGGGCGGGGGCACCGGGTCGAGGTGTGGACCGTCGACCGCGGCGAGCAGCTGGGCACACGCCTCGTGGACGGCGTCACCGTGCGCTACCTCCCGTGCCCGCTGCCGGCCCGGTCGCCCGGCGCGGCGCTCCGGTTCCTGGGCGGCGCTCCGCGCGCGTGGCGGGCGTGGCTGAGGGCACGGCGCGCGCTCCGGCCCGACGTCCTGCACGTGCAGTGCTTCGGCCCCAACGGCCTCTACGCGCTCGCCCTGCACCGCCTGACCGGGATCCCCCTGGTGGTGAGCTCGCACGGGGAGACGTTCATGGACGACCACGACGTCTTCGCCCGCTCCCGCCTGCTCAGCGCCGGCCTGAGGGCCGCCCTGTCCGCCGCGCAGGCGGTGACCGCGTGCAGCCGGATGGTGGCGGAGGATCTCACGGCGCGCTTCGGCGCCCGCCGGGCTGTCGTGGTGCCGAACGGCGTCGACCCGGCGGAGTTCGCGACGCCCGCGGAGGGCGGCGGCCGCACCCTCGCCGAATCCGCGCACCGGCGCCCGACCGTGCTCGCACTCGGGCGCGTCGAGCACCGCAAGGGCTTCGACCTCCTCCTGGACGCCTTCGCCCGGGCGGACCTGCCCGACGGCACCCGCCTGGTGATCGCGGGCGACGGCGGCGCACTGGCACCGCTCCGGGCCCAGGCCGCCCGGCTCGGGATCTCGGGGTCGGTGGACTTCCCCGGCCGGCTCTCCCGGCCCGCGGTCGCCGAGGCGCTGACGCGGGCCACCGTCCTCGTCGTGCCGAGCCGGGTGGAACCGTTCGGCATCGTCGTCCTCGAGGGCTGGCGGGCGGGCCTCCCGGTCATCGCCACCCGGAACGGCGGGCCGGCGGAGATCATGACCGACGGCGTCGACGGGCTCCTCGTCGACCCGCAGGACACGGCGGCGCTCGCGGCGGCGCTCG
Source organism: Georgenia daeguensis (assembly GCF_039537705.1). NCBI lineage: Bacteria > Bacillati > Actinomycetota > Actinomycetes > Allobogoriellales > Allobogoriellaceae > Georgenia > Georgenia daeguensis. The sequence goes on along the minus strand of NZ_BAABBA010000007.1, from coordinate 173,927 downwards.
CCGACGTCCTGCGCGAACCCGAGCTGGCCGCCCGTCTCGCCGCGGGCGGACGCGAGCGCGTCGACGGCTACACGTGGGGGCGGACCACCACCGCCTACGAGGAGCTGTACCGAACCCTTCCGCGCCGGCCCGCCGGCCCCGCCCGCGGCCGCTCGCCGCACCCCCTCCGCCGTCGTCAGGGCACGGAGGCGGCATGAGGCTCGAGGAGGCCTTCCCGGACGTGGTCGGGTACGGAAGCGCCCCGCGGCGCCGCATCCGCGCGCTGCGCCGGCTCGTCGCGGCAGCCGCCCGCCCCGGCCTCCACCCGCGCAGCCCGGTCGTGCTGACGTACTGGTGGGACGGTCACCCGAACTTCGGGGACGGGCTGACGCCGTGGTTGCTCCCCCGCTACGGCGTGGTCCCCGTCCACCGCGTGCCCGGCCGCGCCGAGCTCGTGGGTGTCGGCAGCATCCTCGAGCACCTGCCGGCCACGTTCGACGGCGTGGTCTGGGGGTCGGGCCTGATGCACGACCACCGGTTGAGCCTTCCGCACGCCCGGTTCCTCGCCGTGCGCGGCGAGCTCACCCGCGAGCGCACCGGCGCGCCGGGCGGCACCACGCTCGGAGATCCCGGACTCCTCGTCGGCCGGGTGGCACGCCGGCCCCCGGTGCGCTGGACGCTCGGCGTGGTCCCGCACGGGCACCACCGCGCGGACCGCGCCTTCCTCGAGCTCGCCGAGCGCCACCCGCGCGACGTCCGGCTGATCGACGTGCACGCCGACCCGCGCCCCACGGTGCGGGAGATCGCCTCGTGCGCGGCCGTCGTCACGTCGTCGTTGCACGGCCTGGTGGTCGCCGACGCCTTCGGCATCCCGGCCGCCTGGACCGTCCTCGAGCCCGCCCTGCCGGGCGGCGAGTTCAAGTTTCACGACTACGAGACCGTCGTGTCCCCCGGCCGTTCCCGCCGTCGTCGGCTGCGTCCCGGCGACACCCTGGTGGACGTGCTCGCACGGACGTCGACGGCGGACCCCGACGCGGTGGCCGCCGCGACCGACGGGCTCGAGCGTGCGTCCGCGGAGCTGCGCGACCACTTCGCGCACCTGAGCCGCTCGCCCCTGGCGGCCCTCACCCGGATCTGGGGCGGGGACGCCTCAGCGCCCGTGCCGGACGAGCAGGCGGATCGCGCGGGAGGCCACGCCCCGCACGCGTAGCGGGACGGCACCGACCACGGCGGCCGCGTCCCCCGGCTCGAGCCCGGTGCGCGTGACGCGCAGCACCAGGAGGAGAAGGACGACGCCGAGCGTGCCGGTGGCCGCCGCGGTACCGAGGGCGGGCAGGGGGCCGGCGGACCCGGCCAGGCTCACGGCGACGCAGACCGCCGCGCCCGCGAGCGCCGGCGCGGCGCACCGGGCCACCTGGCGCCCCGTGAGCCCGAGGAGGCCGATCTCGCCGCGCACGAGCAGCGCGAGCCGGGTCGCCGCGCCGACCACGTTGGCGGCCACCGCGCCCCACACCCCGAGGCCGGGGATGAGGGCGACGGCCACCGCGAGGTCGACGCCGAGCGCCGCGAGGTTGATCGTCAGCAGGCGGCCGCCGCGGAGGCGGGCGAGGACGAAGGCCTGCACCGGGGCGGCGACGACCATCAGCCCCCCGGCGACGCCGAGGGCGACCAGCAGCCCGGGCACGTCCGAGTAGTCCGCCCCGTAGAGGAGGGGGACGAGCGCGGCGAGGGCGGGTAGCGCGCCCGCGAGGAGCAGGGCGACCACCGTCGAGCTCACCCGCAGGGTGCGGGAGAACGCGGCACCCAGGGCGGCCCGGTCCACCTCGCTCAGCCCGGAGACCGCCGGGATGAGCGGGCCGATCAGCGCCTGCGCCGGGCTGAAGAGGTGGCTCGACAGCCCGAAGGCCAGGGCGAAGGTGCCCACGGCGACCGGGTCGGCCAGCCACTGGAGGAGGAAGATCTCGCTGCGGCTGGTCACGAGGTTCGCCACGATGCCGGAGAGGCCGGCGGGCACCGCGAACCGCCAGAACCCGGCGGGCAGCCCCCTCGGCAGGCGCGGGCGCAGGGCGGTAAGCCGGTAGTCGCGGGAGACGGGGACGAGCGCGATCGCCGTGACCACGCCGCCCATGACGAGCCGCGCCGCCCAGGTGGCGTCGGGCGAGCGCAGGGCCAGCACCGCGGTGAGCGCCGCCCCGAGGGTGAGGACGTTGCCGAGCATCGCGACGCGCGCGCCCGACGCCGTCCGGCTCTCGATGGTCAGGGCGGCGGGAGCGCCGCTGAGCCCGGCCGGGACCACGAGACCGAAGACGACGGCGAGGACGAGCAGCACCGGGTCGACGTCCGCGACCAGGACGACCAGCACGGCGAGCAGCGGCGCGGCGACGAGGAGCCGGAACCCCTGGGTCTTGGCGAGCAGGTCCCGCACCTCCGCCCGGCGGCCCGCGGCGTGGGCGCGCGCGCCGTACTGGACGAGGGCGGTGCCGACGCCGAGCCCGACCACGCCGGTGGCGATGTCCATCAGGGCGGTCAGGAAGGACAGCCGCCCGTAGTCGACGACGCCGAGGACCCGGGCGATCACGAGGTTGGCGAGGAACGCCAGGGGCAGGGACACGGCGACGTGCACCATCGTCCACAGCGCGCCGTCGACGGCCCGTGCCTGGAGCTGCCTGCGGTCGAGCGGGGGCCCGGCGGCCGGCGCCGTCATCGCGGCCACCGCCCGCGCCGCCCACCCGCGCTGCCGGCCACCCTCGGAACATACGGGACGAACCCGTGGCGCGTGTCCGTATCGGGAGGCGGCCGCGAGAGTTCACCGTCCGTAACGGCCCCGCCACCCCACCCGGCTGGCTAGCGTGGGGGCCGTGGAACCCCCGACGGCGGAGGTGCGGCGGGCCGGCGCGACGCCGGCGCCGGCGGGCGCGCGGCTGAGCGTGTGCGTGGTGACCTACGAGCGGCCCGCGTTCCTCGAGCGCTGCCTCCGCGCGCTGGCCTCCCAGCGCGCGATCGACGAGGTCGTGGTGGTCGACGCCTCCGCCCGGCCGCAGGACGCCCTGGCCGCCGCGGCGCTGCCCGCCGTCCGCTACGTCCACGCCCCGCAGCTCGCGGGGTGGATGACCCGGTCCCGCAACGAGGCGCTGCGGTGGGCCACCGGTGACCTGGTCGCCTTCGTCGACGACGACGTCGTCGTCCGCCCCGGATGGGCGACGGCGCTCAGGGCGGCGTTCGCCGACGCCGCCGTCGCCGCCGTCGCGGGCCGGACCTGCAACGGCCTGCCCGGGGAGGACGTCTACGGCCGGCCGGTCGGCCGCCTGCTCGACGACGGCACGCTCACCGACGGCTTCGCCTCGCTCACCCCGGCACCGGTGGAGGTGGACCACGGGATCGGCGCCAACATGACCTTCCGGCGATCGGTGCTCGCCGAGCTCGGCGGGTTCCGGGACGACTATCCCGGCACCGCGCTGCGCGAGGACACCGACCTCTTCCTCCGGGTGGGCGCCCTCGGCGGCCGGGTGGTGTACGAGCCGCGGGCCGCCGTCGATCACCGCCCGGCGCCGCACGTGCGCGGCGCCCGCTTCGACACTCGCTACAAGCTCTACGGCCGGCGCAACCACGTCGTCCTCCTCGCGCGCCACGCCGGGGCGTCCTCCCCGATGCTGCGACGGTGGATCGGCGGGCAGCTGCGCAGCACGCTCCGCGCGCACGGGGCACGCCGGCGGCTCCTGCGGCTCGGCGTCACCCTGGCCGGGATCGGGTGGGGCCTCCTCGCCCTCCCCGGCGCGGCGGGGCTGCGCCCTGCTCCCCCGTGCCGCGTCGATCCCGTGGGCCGCGAGCTGCGGGCCGTGCTGGGCGGCTGAGCGCGGATGAGCGGAACCGCGTACGTCGTCCTGAGCCACCGCGACCCGGCGCAGGTCGAGCGCCTGGCCGCCGCGGTCACCGGCTCGAGCCCGACGGCGCACGTCCTCGTCACCCACGACGGCCGCCGCTCCGCCGCGCCGCGCCCCGCTGACCGGGTGCGCGTGCGCACGCACGGCCTGCCCACCGACTGGGGCTCGTGGGAGCTGGTCGAGGCCACGCTCGACGCGTTCGCGTGGGCGCGGCGCACGGTCGACCCCGAGATGGTGGTGCTGATCTCCGGGCAGGACTACCCGGTCCGCGACCTCGCGGCCTGGGAACGGGAGTTCCTCGCCACGGGCGGTGGCTGGGCCGGGCGGGCGACCCCGCTCTCCTACCGGCCTCGCTGGGGGCGCCGCCGCGGCGAGGGCGACGACGATCTGACCCGGTACGTCTACGGCTGGTACCGCCTGCCCGCGACCGGCCTGGCCCAGCTCCTGCCTCCCGGGCTCGAGCGCGCGCGCAGGCGCGTGCGCGGAGCCGTCCTCCTCCGCGCCGAGCCGGTGCTCTCCTGGCGGCACGTCACGCGCGGCCGCGGCGCCCACCTCGGGATCCGCCGGTGGCGCACGCCGTTCTCGCCGGCGCGGCCGTGCTGCAAGGGACCGCAGATGGTGGCGATGGACCGGGCGGCGCTCGACCACCTCCTGACCGAGACCGCACCCGGCACGGCGCTGCGCCGGTACTTCCGCCGGACGGTCATCCCCGACGAGGCGCTGATCCAGTCGGTGCTGGCCTGGCGCGCACCGCCCCGCGAGGGGTGGCAGGTGAGCTACGACCACTGGGTGCCGAGCATCGACACCACGCGAGAGCTGGGCACCGCGGACCTGCCGGCGATCCTGGCGTCCGGGGCGGCATTCTGCCGCAAGGTTGACCGGGTCAGGAGCGCCGCGCTGATCCAGGCCCTGGACGATCGCCGGGCCGCGGCCCCCGGGCGGCTCGACGCGGCGGCGGTGCCGGTGGTTCGGTCCGGGCGTGCGGCGCCCGGCGTGCGGCCCTCACGCGGCTGAGGAACTCCTCTGTGGAGGTCGCCAGCTCGTCCGCGTGCGGGACGGGTGCCGCGGCGGCGCGCCGGGCGAGCGCCTGCCTCAGGTCGCCGTCGGCGGCGAGCCTCCGCAGGGCGACGGCGAGCGCGGCCGGGTCACGCGGCGCCACGAGCAGCCCGGTGTCGCCGTCGCGGACGAGCTCGGCGGGCCCGCCCTCGTCGGCGGCGACGATGGCCCGGCCGCGGGCCAGGTACTGCAGGACGTTCTGCCCGAGCGGTTCGGGCGCGGTGGCGCAGTGGACGGCGATGTCGAGGCTGTCGACGAACCCGCGGACGTCCTCGACGTGCCCGTGGAGGGCGAGCCGGTCCGCGACGCCGAGCTCGCGGGCCCGCTCGCGCAGGCGGGCGAGGTAGTCCTCCTCCCCGAACAGCGGTGCGCCCGCCAGGTGCAGGGTGACGTCCCCGCCGGGGAAGGCCCGCGCGAAGGCGTCCAGCAGGAGCACCTGCCCCTTCCAGGGGGCGATGCGCGCGACCATCCCCACCCGCTCGACCCGGGCCCGGGGCGGAGGGGGCGGCGGGTCGAACATGTCCCCCACCGGGCTCGGGACCACCGCCCGCAGCGCCGGGAGGGGTGCCGCGGCCGCGGCGACGCCGAGCGTGTGACGCGAGTTCGCCACCACACCCGCCGCGCGCGGGAGCACCAGGCGGGTCATGGCGGCGAATCCCCAGCGGCCGAGCGCCTCGGGGGTGACGGCGTCGCGCAGGTGCACCACGAACGGGACCCGCAGCACCGACGCGGTCAGCGCCGTGTACACGGCCGAGCGTGCCGAGTTGGCGTACAGCACGTCCGCGCCGCGGACCTCCCGCTCCGCGACGAGCGCGGCGACCTGACGGAGGACGGCGCCGGCGTTGCGGGCCTGGGCGAGCGCGGCGCCGCCGATCGCTCCGGGCCGGTGCGGCGGCCCGGTCTGCCGCACGACCTGCCCGCCCAGGCCCGCGTACGCGCCCAGCGGTCCCCGCGGGACCACCACCGTCGCGTCCCAGCCGGCTCCGGCGGCCAGGAGCCTCGCCAGGGCGAGCTGGGCACCGCCGTGGCTGGTGGTGTGGTCCAGGAACACCACCCGCAGGGTCATCGCGCCGCCAGGCGGTCGAGCACGGCGCGCATCTCCGTCACCCGGGTGCTCCAGGCACGCACCGACGCCGGCTCGCCGGCGCCCGCGGCCGCCGGGGCGGCCGGGCCGCCGGCCGGGGCCGCCCGGCCGGGAGCCGGAGCGGGCGGGTGGGGAGCCGCCGTGAGGGCGGCACGGACCACCTCCGGGAAGGCCGCGCGGTCCGCGACGGTGACCTGCGGGTCGTCGCTCCCGCGGAAGCCGGCGACCGGCGTGCTGACGACCGGCCGCCCCGCCGCCCGGTACTCGTAGAGCTTGATGGGGTCGAGGCTCTCGGTGAACGGCGTGACCACGTGCGGGACGAGCAGGACGTCGGCGTGCCGCAGGTAACCGGGAACCTCGCGCCGGTCCTTGGCGCCGAGCAGGACGACGCCGGAGCGGACCAGACGCTCCCGGTCGCCGGGCGGGAGCGGGGCCGGGCCCACGAGGACCAGACGGCCCCGGCCGAGCACGCGGGCGACGTCGAGGCACAGGTCGACGTCGATCCGGTCCGTGTGGATGGTGCCGACGTAGACGGCGACCGGCCCGGGCGGCAGGTCCGCCGGCCTGTCCACCGGTGCGCGGTACGGGGCGAGGTCGACCGCGTTCGGCACGAGGGTGACCGGGCGGGCCGTCCCCTTGCCGGCCGCCAGGTGCGCCGAGCACACGACGACCTCCTCGCACGTGAGCAGCAGCGTGGCCTCGTCCTCGCGCAGGCGCCGGGTCTCGGCCGGCGTGCGCACTGCGGCGAGCCAGTCGTCGGTGACGTCGTACAGCGACCGCCACCCGGTGCGCGCGAGCACGCGCGCCCCCGCCGGGTCGTTGATCCACAGCACGGGCTCGTGCATCCGCAGCCGCCGCGCGGCGCGGACCACCGCCCGGGCGCGGCGCCGGTCCCCGCCGGGGTCCGCGGCGCGGGGCAGGACCTTGGTGGGCTGGTAGAGCCAGAGCCGCTCGCGGTCCGTGGCCCCGCGCAGGCCGGCACCGGCCCGGGCCCGCCGCCCGGACCGCAGGGCGTGGAGCGGGTCGGCCGCCGGCTCGACGAACAGCACCCGGAGCCGCTCGTCCTGCTCCAGCAGGCCCGACACGAGGTGCTGGTTGCGTCGCCACACGGCGTCCCAGGCCTCCAGCGAGAGCACCACCAGGTCGGTCACAGCACGCTCCGGTAGACCGCGTCGGTGCCGGCGACCTGGGCGGCCAGGGTGAACCGCGTCCGCTGCGCCAGGCGCAGCTCGGCCGCGTACGCGTCGCGCCGCGCGGGGTCGGCGGCGAGCGCGGCGAGTGCCGCGCTCGCGCCCGCGACCTCCCCCGGCGCGAACAGCGCCGCCCCGTCCACGGTGCCGACGGTCTCGAGGTGGCCGCCGGCGGCCGCGGCCACCACGGGCAGCCCCGCGGCCATCGCCTCCAGCACGGCCAGCCCGAGGCCCTCGACCGGGCACGGGGCCAGGAGGACCCCGGCGCGCGCCATGAGCTCGCCGACGTCCGAGCGGGGACCGAGGAAGGTGACGGCATCGGCCACGCCGAGCCGGGCCGCGAGCCGCTCGAGTGTCGCCCGCTCGGTGCCGCGGCCCGCGACGTCGAGGCCCCAGCCCCGCGCGGCCAGGCCGCTGAACGCGAACGCACGCACCGCCGTGGCCCCGTCCTTCTCCGGCGCCAGCCGCTGGGCCAGCAGCACGGTGCGGGCCCGGTCCACGGCGGGCCGGCCGTCCGGACGGTCAGGCACGCCGACGGGGACCACCGTGCTCGGCCCGTCGACGTGGTCGGCGACGTACCGGCTGATCGCGATCTGCGCGGCGATGCGGCGGCGGAGCGCGGGCTCCGCGAGCCGGCCGGCCCGGCTGGCGCCCCGGGTGCCGGCGAAGTGGCGGGTGGCCACGACCGCCCGGGTGGGGGCGGCGAGCGCGACGGCGATCTCCGCCGCCGTCATGTGGGCGTGGACGACGTCGCCGCCCCGCCACCCCCGGACCGCCGCGGCCACCTCGGCGACCGTCGCGGCCGGCCGGTGCGGGATCCGCGGGCCGAGCGCGGCGCGCATGGCCGTGGGATCGCCGCCGACGACGGCGACCCGGTGGCCGGCGCGGGCCTGCGCCGCCGCGAGGGAAGCGACGTGGCGCTCCACCCCGGCGAAGGCGTCCGAGCGCACCGCGTGCAGGATCCTCATCGCGGCCGTCCCGCGCTCACGGCGCGACGCGCCGCGAGCCGGTCCACCACGGCGAGGTACTCCCGCGCCACGCAGGCCCACCCGTGCGCCTCCGCGGTGCGGCGGGCGGCCCGGCCGAGCGCCACCCGGTCGGACCCGAGCAGGGCGAGGACGCGGTCGCGGATCTCGGCGGCGCTGCCGTCGACGACGTAGCCGTTGACGCCCTCGTCCACGACGTCGCCGACGCAGCCGACCCGGGTGGCGATCACCGGCAGGCCGCTCGCCATCGCCTCGAGCACCACCAGCCCGAACGACTCGTACGCGCTGGGGAACACGAGAACGTCGGAGGCGTGGAAGTAGCGCTGCGGCTCGGGGTCGGCGCCGACGGCGTGCAGCCGTCCCTGCACACGGTTCCTGCGGGCGGTGCGGACGAGCGCGGCGACCATGTCCGCCGATCCCCCGACGACGACGAGGTGGACCTGCGGCGGGAGCTCCGCCAGGGCGGCGAGGACGGCGGGCAGGCCCTTGCGCTCGAACTCGTGGCCGACGAAGAGCATGGCGACGTCGTCCTCGCCGAGACCCAGCCCCGCCCGCGCCGCGCGTCGTTCGTCGGGGGTGGGCGGCGCGAAGCGGTCGAGGTCGACGCCGTTGCCGATGACGACGGTGCCCGGCCGCAGGCCCGGGTAGGTGCCGCGCAGGTCGCGGTCCTCCTGGCGGGTCAGGTTGACCACGAGGCGGTGGGTGCCGGAGCGGTAGCGCAGATGGTCGCGGAGCGCGGTGAACAGGTGCAGCGGGTTGCGCACCATGCGCCCCGCGTAGCGGCCGCGGGCCCGCATGGCGACCTGGAGGATGCCGTGGTTGACGTAGACGTCTCCGGTGAGGGCGTCGTTGTGGCAGATGGCGACGGCGCCGGGGTTGCGGGCCAGGTAGCGGCGGGCGAGGACGGTGCCCACGGTCGAGAACCAGGCCACCCGGAGGGCGTGGCCGGCGCGGCCCCTCATCCCGCCCCGGGGCTCGGGGAGCCAGTCGCCGCCGGCGTCGGACAGCGTGAACCTGTCGACCCGTGCGCCGGCTCGCCGGAACTCCCGCTCGAGGTGGTGCGCCACGGCCTCGACGCCGCGGCCCGGCTCGATCGCCGGGGCGATCTGGACGATGTGTCTCACGGATGCACCGCCGTCGTCGCCCGCTCCGCCGCCTGCCGCTGCGCCGCCTGCCGCTCACCGGCCTCCCGTTCCGCGTGCCACGCCTGCGCGCCGAGGCACACCCCGGCCACGGCGAACGGGACCGAGACCTGGACCGCCGACCAGAACAGGTCGAACTGGGCCTGGACGATGCGGACCAGCACCACGGAGAACGCGAGCGTCCCGAACGCCGGGTCGAGCCGCCACAGGACCACCAGCACGCCCACGACCAGGACGAGGAAGCCCGCGAGCCCGACCACCCCGGCGGAGGTCAGCACCTCGAGCTCGGCGTTGGGAGGCTGCACGCCGGCGCCGCCGTTCCACCACCGCAGCCCGCGGCCGAAGAGGGGGTCGGCGAGCCAGACGTTCCAGGCGTCGGCGAGGTAGCTGATGCGCTGGAAGACGGAGTTGTGGCGGTTCCCGGACTCGACGTCGTCGCGGACCATGGAGGCGACGAACAGGACCACGGGCACGACGAGGAAGAGGACGAGCTTGGACCTGCGACGGTGCAGGTCGCGGCGCAGGGAGACGACCAGCAGCGCGACCCCCAGCCCGACGAGCGCCTGACGGGACTGGGCCAGCAGGATGCCGGCCAGGGCCAGCCAGAACACCGCCAGCGTCCAGCGCCGCGACCACCCGAGCCACACCGGGCGGGCGTAGGCGACGACCGCGGCGAAGGCGAGCACCGTGCCGACGAAGTTCTTGTGCATCTCGTACGGCCACGTGGGGTAGACCGGGCCGAGATCGCCCGCGGCGAGCTGGCCGGCCCCCTGGACGACCGTGCCCACGGCGAGCAGCGCGGCCGTCCCGAGCAGGAGCCCCAGGCCGAGCCGGGCGCACCCGTGCCGCCCGACCGCCCAGCCCACCACGAGCGCGCCGGCCACGAGCAGCCACGCGTGGAACCACTCGACGGTGTTCGCCACCGAGGGGTTGGCGACGACGGTGAACAGGGTGGCCGTCTGGTAGGCGGCGGAGAGCCAGAGCAGCGTGCGCAGCGGCGGCGGGTACGGGCGCGGGGCGAGCAGCACCGCCGGCCAGAACGCCACCGCCAGGACCAGGTCCGACGCCGACAGGTCAACGCCGCCGGCATCCACGCGGGCGACGACCAGCAGCGCCGGCATGGCGATCACCGGCAGGGCGGCCGGCTCGACGAGCGACACCCCGACGCCCAGCACCACGAGCGCCGCACCGACCACGAGCAGCGGCCGGCTCGGCACCGCCAGGCCGGCGAGGACCAGGCCGGCGACGACCGGCGGGCCGACCAGGAGGATGAGCAGGGTGCTCCGCAGGCGGCCGGGAAGGACCGGGCCGTTCATCGCGGCCGCCCGAGGCTTGCCTCGACGCGCACCGGGCCGCGGAGGTAGAGGCGCAGCCGGTCCCGCGCCCCGGCCCGCGCCGTCCCGCCGAGCAGCACGGCGCGTGCCCCGGCGCCGAGCACCTGCCCGGCCCGGGCGAGCTGCCAGCCCGCCGCGCCGTGGTGCTTGCGCAGGTAGCGCTCCTGCGACGCGTGGAAGTGCACCTCGCGGCGTCCGGGGTCCGTGCTGGTGCCGGCGCCCTGGTGCAGCGCGGTGACCGCGGTGACCTCCCGGTGCCGCCAGCCGAGCAGCGAGGCGCGGTACGCCCAGTCGGTCTCCTCGGCGTAGAGGAAGAACCGCTCGTCGAACGCGCCGACCTGCTCGAGCGCCTCGGCGCGCAGGAGGAGGACCGACCCGACGACGAAGCCGGGCCGCCGCCGCAGGCGCCCCAGGCCGACCGCCTCCGCCCAGGTGCCGGCGGGCGAGGGGAACGGCCAGGCGACCCGTGCCCGCCGGCCGGCGGCGTCGACCTGCGCCGGAGCAACGCTCCCGAGCCGCGGGTCCGCCAGAAGGTGGCGGTGCAGCCGGGCGACGGCCTCCGGCGTGACGACGGCGTCGGGGTTGAGCAGCAGGACGTCACCGCCCGGGACGAGCCGGTCCGAGAGCGCGGCGTTGACCCCGGCGGCGAACCCGCCGTTGCGTCCGGGGTCGACGTAGCGGGCCCCCGCCTCCGCCGTGACGGCGGCCACCCGGGGGTCGGAGGAGTTGTCCACCACGGTCACCGGCAGGCCGGCGAGCGGGGCGAGGGCGCGCGCGAGGAGCTCGGGCGCGCCGAACGCGACGACGACGATCTCCGGCCCGTGCTCCGGCCGCCCACCGTCGTGGCGCCGGGCGACCCGTCGGTACATGGCGGCGTACCGGTCCGCCACCGCCTCCCAGTCGCACTCGCGCGCCCGCCGGAGCCCGGCCGCCCGCATCCGGCCCGCGAGCGCGGCGTCCTCCCCCACGCGCACGAGCGCGGCCCGCAGCGCGGCCGGGTCACCCGGCGGGACGAGAAGCCCGGCCCCGCCGACGACGTCCGGCAGGGCGCCGCTGTCGCTCGCGACCACCGGGACGCCGCTCGCCATCGCCTCCACCGCGACCCGGCCGAACTGCTCGAGCCAGGACGGCGTCGTCAGCGACGGGACGGCGAGGATGTCCAGGCCACGGTAGAGGTCCGGGAGCCGCTCGTGCGGGACGTGCCCGGCCATGACCACCCGGTCGGCGAGCCCGAGGGTGGCGATGCGGTCGCGGACCCGCCCGGCGTCCGGGCCCGACCCCGCGATCGTGAGCGTCAGCCGCGGGTCGCCGGCGACCGCGTCGAGCAGGACGTCGACCCCCTTGTGCGGGGCGAGCCGGCCCACGTACCCGGCCCGCACCCGGGGGGCGGCCCCGCCGTCGTCCGGTCCGTCCTCGCCCGGGGCCTCCGCCGGCCCGTCCCCGCCCGGCGCGTCCGCCGGCCCGTCGTCGTGCCCGACGGCGAAGGCTGCGGTGTCCACCCCCAGGGGGACGATGTCCGCCGTGCCCGGGAAACCCTTGCGCCGCACGATCGCTCCGGCGGCGGAGTTGCAGACGCTGACCGCGGACGCGCCTGTCAGCGCGCGGCGTTCGAGCAGCCGGAACGGCAAGGGGTAGCGCTTGTCGATGTTCTGGGCGGAGTAGAGCAGGTACGGCGGCCGGCGGCGCCGCAGCGCACGCAGGAGCAGCACCTCCGCGGTGGCCAGGGCGAACGGCTCCTCGTGGATGTCGAGGACGTCCCAGTGCTCCCCCAGCGCCCGCCACACGGGGCGGGGGTCGTAGAGGAACAGCGCGGGGTGGCGGCCGAGGGTGGCGACTCCTGCCACGTCCTCGCCCGCCCGGGGGCCGAGCGGCACCTGTGCACCGCCCCCGTCCCACCGGCGCGCGGAGAGCAGCCGGACGTCGATCCCCCGGCGGCGGACGGCGCGCTCGCGCTCGCGCCAGGCGTCGACGACGGCACTGTGGGAGATGCGAAGGACCCGCACGGACAGGCCTCCTCCGTCGGTGGCGCGGCGCTCCCGAGGGTAGCGAGGAATGCCTCCGAAAACCGGCCGTTGACGGCCGCCGCCGTGGGACGATTCGGTGACGCACCGCCCCCGACGCGCCAGGAGTTGCGCCATGCAGATCCGAGACTTCCTGGCGGTGCTGCGGGCACGCTGGTTCACCGTCGTCTGCTGCACCCTGATCGTCCTGGCCGCGACCTCGGCCGCCACCCTGACCGTCACGCCGGTGTACACGGCGACCACCCGGGTGTTCTTCTCCGCCGTCGCCCCGGCCGACGACGAGGAGGCCGGCGGCGTCTACGTCATCACGCAGGCCGACCTCGCCACGTACGTCGACGTCGTTGGCTCCCCGGTGGTGCGCGAGCCGCTGGTCGAGGAGCTCGGGATCGACGGCGGCTTCGGGCTCTCTGCGCAGGTTCCGGCCAGCTCGCCCATGCTCGACATCACCGTCACCGCGACCGACCCCGACGTGGCCGCGGAGATCGCCAACGCCGTCGGGCCCCAGCTGGCCGAGGTGGCCGGCGAGTTCTCGCCGCTGCTCGCCAGTGCCGGGCAGGACGTCACCGCGACGACCATCACGCCCGCCACCGCGCCGTCCTCCGCCAGCTCGCCGGACGTGCCCCGCAACCTCGCCCTCGGGCTGCTCGCCGGCCTGGTGCTCGGCGTCGGGATCGCGCTCGCGCGGCACGGCCTCGACACGCGGGTCCGCGGCGAGGCGGACGTCCGGGCCCTCTCGGACCGTCCCATCCTGGCGACCGTCGGGCTCGACCGGGCGGTGCGCCAGCAGCCCGTCGTCATGGAGTCGGACCCGCACGGCGCCCAGGCGGAGGCGGTCCGCCGCCTGCGGACCAACCTGCTCTTCGTCGACGTCACCACCCGCCGGCACTCCTTCGTCATCACCTCCGCCGTCCCGGGCGAGGGCAAGACCACGACGACGGTCAACCTCGCGATCGCCATGGCCGACGCCGGGTCCCGGGTGCTGCTCGTGGACGCCGACCTGCGCAACCCGTCCGTCGCCACGACGATGGGCCTCGAGGGCGGCGCCGGTCTGACGACGGTGCTGCTCGGGCGGGCGAGCGCCGACGAGGTGATCCAGCGCTGGCGCGAGACCTCTCTCGACGTGCTCCCGGCCGGGCAGGTCCCGCCGAACCCCAGCGAGCTGCTCGGGTCCGAGGCCATGCAGGAGCTGTTCACCGAGCTCTCCGCCCGGTACGACTACGTCCTGGTCGACAGCCCCCCGGTGGTGCCGGTGATCGACGCCGTCATCATCGACCGGCTCACCGGCGGGCTCGTCATGGTGGTCGCGGTCGACCAGGTGGGCAAGCGAGAGCTCGGCGCCGCGCTCAGGTCCCTCGAGACGGCCGGCGTCGACGTCGCGGGCTTCGCCCTGAACAAGGTGCAGGGCGTGGCCGGCCGGAACTACGGCTACCACTCCTACGGGTCGGGGAAGACGTCCCCCCGCGGCTCCCGGCGGGCGCCGGGGTCCGGACGGTCCGACGTCGTCGCCAGCATCGCGCTCCCGGACGAGAGCGGGCGACGGGCGGCGCGCGCGGACGAGAGCGTCCCCGGCGGGGTCGGTCACCGCTGACCCCCGGGCGTCGGGAGCGACGCTACGTCGCCTCGGTCGGCACGAGAAGCCCGAGCGAGACCAGCTCGGCGACGCACCGACGGACGTCGCCGGCCACCACGTCGGGGTCCAGAGCGGTGCGCATGGCGACACGCGCCACGAGGCCGGCCTCGTCCTGGCCGCACGCCTCCTGCCAGATGACAGCGGCCGGACCGTCGAGGCGGTAGAGCGGCCCGTCCGGCAGCAGACCGACGTACACCGCGGCCGAGACCTGCTCGTCCGAAGCCGGCTCGTCGTCCACGACCGCGACATGGCTCGGGCGCTGGAGCACCACGGCAGTCACCCTGTCCTCCCCACGCCGCGTCGCTCGCGCCGCACCGTGATCTCCTCGGCGATGCCGCGCACCGGGCGCGCCACGAACTCGCGGAGCACCTCCAGGCGGTTCGGCGTCCGGCCGAGGCGGGCCTCGAGATGAGCGACGTTCACCAGTGGTGCCCTCAGTGCGAGGCGCACCGCCTGCCTGCCCGTCCCCGCCGCAGCGATGCGGGCGCGCCACTCGGCGATGCGGGTTCCGCCCTGGGTCGTGACGCGCCAGAGCGCGTACTCACGGTCGCCGCGGTGGTCCTCCAGAGCGCCCGTGGCCGCGGCGAGGGCGACCTCGGCGCCGAGCTCGCCGACCAGGGCCCTGATCTCCCGGCGCCGCTCCGGCCCGGCGTCCTGCCAGACGGCCTCGAGATCCGCCCGTCCGTGGGCGTGCGAGCGCGCGGCGTTGAGCGTCAGGATCGTCGCCTGCGCGGCCTGGCTCGGCACCGGGCACGACCGTCCGGCGATCACGTGCTCGGCGCGCCCGGACCACAACGTCTCGAACGCCCGGTCCGGCGGTGCGGTGATGCCCGGGAAGATCCGGTGGACGTCCGCGAAACCCCACACGCTGTGCGAGAGGGTGGCCGCGTGCTCGAAGGGCGACCCGTCCCGAAAGGTGGTGCGCAGCACCCAGCCGTGCCGCTGCATCTGCCCGAGCAGCAGGCTCACCTGGGAGGGTCGGACGAGGACGTCGGCGTCCGTACCGGTCCGGCTCTCCACCGGTAGCGCGGGGTCGATCGCGGCGCCCTTGAGATGGAGGATGTCGGCCGCGCACGCGTCGGCGACGTGCTGCACCGCGGCGTGCGCCAGGCGGACCCGCGCGCGCCGGGGCACGTCGGTCGTCGGCTTCACGGCCCGTCGTCGCTCCCGAGGGTGCAGGTACCGGCTCGGCCGCGCGCGGTGGAGCGGCCGGCGAGCACCTGGCCGGCGCTCTGCGGCACGCCGTGCCCGAGGACGCCGGACTCCTGCATCGTCGTGATCGCCGCTCCGACCAGGCGATCTGCGTCCGGGTGCTGCCCGTGGAGCTCGACGACGTGGTCGAGCGCCTCTGCGCGCGACGGTGCGCTCCGGGCCCAGTGCCACAGGGTCCGCCCGATGCCGCTCAGTCGCACCGGTCGCCGGTCGAGGAGCACGAGGGTCTCGTCGCCGACGTCCACCGCGTCGGTGCACGGCACCTGGCGGACCCGGCCGTCGCGCAGGCCCCACGCCACCGCGTCGTCCGTCAGGGGCGGCGGGCTCGGCGTCCAGGGGGCGGCGCCCGTCGGCCGGCCGGCGCCGAGAACCGGGCGCAGGAGGTCCCGGGTGTCCTGGACGTCGCGAAAGGTCAGGCGGAAGACGCCGCAGCGCTCGGTCAGCTCCGCCAGCGCCTGGAGCGGCCGGTCGACGGACGTGAGGAAGGAGGTGTGCGGGACGAGGGCGGTGACAGCGTCGAGCAGCGACAGGCGTTCGAGCCGAGGGGGGTCCCGCCGCTCCGGCACCCGGTGCAGCAGCACGATCGCGCCGAGGGTGAGCTCGTCGGGACACGTCCGGAGCCCCAGCTCGTCAGGCCCACGCTGGGACTTCCCGCCGACCGACTCCGGGTCGGCGACGGCGAGCGGCCGCGGAAAGCCGACGACCCTGCCGTCCCGGTCGACGGCCACGGTCTCGTCCGTGACGTACCCGAAGTCGTCGCTCGCCAGGGCCAGCGCCGCCGTCGTCTTCCCGCTGCCCGAGGCTCCCACGAGGGCGAGGACCCTGCCGGTGCCGTCGGAGAGCCCGCACGCGTGCAGGCTGACGAAGCGGCCGGCGAGGTTCTCGATCGCCCGGTTCGTCAGCCTCGACGTCAGGGGATAGCGGAAGGTGCCGAGACGGGACGGGTCGCTGTCGTCCACCGCGACGGCCGCCGCGCCGTCGGACGAGGGCAGGACACAGCGCGACCAGTGCCGCTGCAGCTCCTCGCGGGCGTGCCCGGCGGCGAAGGTCAGGGCGAACTCCGACTCCAGGAGCCGCAGGAACAAAGGCTCGTGCTGTGCTGTCGATGGCATCCGACGCTCCCCCGTGGTTCGTGCAGGACCGGCCGAGGGCCGGTCCGGCCAGGTGCCTCCTCCGTCCGTCCCGCGGTCAGGGCAGGTTGTTGGCGCAGGGCGGCGTGTTCCGGGCGCCGCCGGTCCCCTGGAAGTACTGGATGCCGTCGATGGTGTAGGCGATCGTCACGTCGGCGTTGGCGCTGTCGGTCGTGCGGCCCACGTGGAACTCGACGATGTAGTCGTTCGCGTTCGCGGGGATCGTGAAGGACAGCGGGTCCACGCCGGTGTCGGTGGGCGACGAGTAGTCGAGCGGGCCGCTGAAGGTCACGCCGTTGACGATGACGTAGTCGATCGTCACGAGCTTGGCGACGTCGAACGTGCTGTCCCACGAGACCGACAGGTGGTACAGGCGGTACTTCGGGTCGTTCTGGTTGTTGCCCGGGTGCTTGCAGAACGGCCCCCACGTGTCGACGAAGACCGGGGGCGACGCCGCCATCGCGGGCGCCGCGCTCGCCACGGCGATCACCGGGACCGACCACGCGGCCGCGGCCACGACCGTGCGCCGGCTGAGCCCCCGCGGGGCCTCCTCCGGCTCCAGACTCGGCTTCTCGGACATCTCGGTCCCCTCTTCAGCGCCTCGCGCGGTACCGCCCGGCGCGCACTGTCGTCGACGTGGTCCCTACCGCTGTCCAAGCACAGCACCGTCCGGCCCGGCTCCGCAGCGTTTCGGAGGTGAAAGGGCGGATGAGGCAGGCCGAAATGCCGCGGGGCGGGGCCGGGGTGAGGGCAGCGGCGTCAGGGTGAGACGGGGAGCGGACGGGGAGCGGTGCCTGCGCCGCGTGGGCATCAGCTGTCGAGCAGCCCCGCCGCCAGGGCCGGCGCGATCGCCGGGGCCACCGGCAGCCGCGGCAGCAGCGTGGCCTGCAGCGCGTGGTAGACGTCCGGCTTGCCCGGCCACGTCCGGGCGCTGGGCGCGTTCCCGGGGTCGAGCTCGTGCCGCCAGGCGCCGGGTGCCTCGATCACGTGCTGCGCGGCGTAGTCCCACCACCGGCGGTACCAGCGTTCGTACCGCTCCTCCCCCGTGACGCGGTGCAGGGCCGCCGCCGCGCCGATCGCCTCGGTGACCACCCAGTGCATCCGCTCGCGCACCACGGGGACGCCGCCGGGGTCGACCGTGTAGACGAACCCGTCCGCGCCGTCGACCGCCCACCCCTCGGCCGCGCCGGCCTCGAACAGCGCGCGGGCGGCGTCGAGCATCCAGGCTCCGGGCCCGCGGCCGCGGGCCGCCAGCGCCTCGCGGGCCTGCAGGATCAGCCGCGCCCACTCGAACCAGTGCCCCACGGTGGCGCCGAACGGGCGGAACGGGTGCGCCGGGTCCTCGCGGTTGTAGTCCGGCAGCGGCCGCCACGCCGGGTCGAAGTGCTCGGGGATGCGCCACGAGGCCGCCTGCGCGAACGCGGCCACGCGCTCGACGATGCGCACGGCCCGGTCGAGCCAGGCCTCCTCGCCGGTGACGTCGGCGGTGGCGAGGTACGCCTCGACCGTGTGCATGTTGGCATTGACGCCGCGGTAGGGCTCCAGCTCGGTGAAGGCGCGGTCCCAGCCCTCGACCGCCATGCCCTCGTCCTCACGCCAGAACCGCTCGAGGGAGACCCGCTGCGCACGGTCGAGGAGGTCGGCCGCACCGGGCCGGCCGGCCGCCGTCGCGGAGGAGGCGGCGAGGAGGACGAACGCGTGCGGGTACGCCTCCTTGCGGTCCGCCGTCGGCCCCTCCGGCCCGACGGCGGGGAACCAGCCGCCGTGCTCGGGATCCTCGAACGCCGTGGTCAGGGCCTCGAGGCCGTGGTCGACCAGCGGGGCGCACCCGGGCCGTCCCAGGAGGGTGCCCAGGGAGAAGGCATGCACCATGCGGCAGGTGATCCACAGCTCGGTCGGCCGGGCCGGGTCCACCGCACCGGCGGCGTCGAGGTAGCCGAAGCCCTGGGGCGTGCGGGCGGCGCGGGCGAAGCGCAGCAGCGCGTCGGACTCGGCCTCCAGCCAGCGCGCGTGCGCGGGTGAACCCAGCCAGCTACCAGCGGTCACGGCGCCCTCCCCGGCCCTCACGTCGCGGACGGGCCGACGGCCCCGTCCGCAGGTCAGCGTATCGACGCCGGCGCGCCCGTCCACGCAGGCGTGGCCGCCCTCACCGGACAGGCCCGGAATGAAGTCCGGGGCGGTCCGGTTGACCCGGGCATGAGCGAACCCATCACCGTGCACGTCTGGTCCGACATCGCCTGCCCGTGGTGCTTCATCGGCAAGCGCCGCTTCGAGAAGGGTGTCGAGCAGTTCGGCGGCGACGTCACGCTCGAGTACCACTCCTTCGAGCTCGCGCCCGACACCCCGGTGGACTTCGAGGGTTCCGAGGTGGACTTCCTCGCCGGACACAAGGGCATGCCCACGGAGCAGGTGGCCCAGATGCTCGACCAGGTCACCGCGCTCGCCGCTGCCGAGGGCCTGGACTACGACTTCGACGCGGTCCGGCACACCAAGACCCTCAAGGCGCACGAGGTCCTCCACCTCGCCAAGGCGAAGGGCCTCCAGCTCGACGTCGTCGAGAGGCTGTTCTCCGCCTACTTCGAGCAGGGCCGGCACGTCGGCCACGACGAGGATCTCGTGGCGATCGCCGTCGAGGCCGGACTCGACGCCGAGGAGGTCCGCACCGCCCTGGCGGACGGGACCTACCGCGACGCGGTCGAGCAGGACATCGCCCAGGCGCGCGCGTACGGCATCAACGGGGTGCCGTTCTACGTCATCGAGAACAAGTACGGCGTCTCCGGAGCACAGGCTCCCGAGACCTTCGCGCAGGTGCTGCAGAAGGTGGCCGAGGAGAAGGCCGGCGCGGCGGAGCCCGCCCGATGACGTCTCCCACGGCAAACCGCGCGGCGGACGGGACGACGGCGGCGCCGACGGCACCGGCGTCCCCGTTCGTTCTCGCCCAGGTCCCGGGGCTGGAGGCGGTCGGGGCGGACGCCGTCGGGTTCTGCGGACCGGACGGGTGCTACCCGGAGCCGAGCGCGACACCGGCCGACTAGGGACGGCACGAGCCTGCGCCGCGCCTCGGGGCCCCGGCGGTCCCGACCGCGCGCCGCCTTCAGGCGTGCGAGGGGGCCGGCGGAGCCCCCACCAGCTCGAACGTCAGGTCGTCCGGGTAGCAGTAGAACCACCCCTCACCCGGCTCGTAGGAGCGGACCACCGGGTGCCCGACCTCCAGGGCGTGCCCGCGGGCGTGCCGGTTCGGTGAGGAGTCGCAGCAGGCGATGTGCCCGCAGGTCTGGCACGCCCGCAGATGCACCCACCGGCCGCCGGCAGCCAGGCACTCCTCGCACCCCGGTGCGTCCGGGTCGACCGCGTCGTAGTCGATGAGGTCGAGGTGGGAGCACAGACTCATTGCCCCATCCCCTCGCATCTGCGCTGGCCCGTCAAGGGGCTCTTCGCCCGAGGTTCGCACCACGTTCGGCCCCCGGACATGTTCACCCGGACGCGATCGGGCCGTTTTCTCTCTCCGGCGGCCCTCCGTGGAATGCTGCACGCACGAGCGACGTGGAGGAGACATGGAGTTTCTGCAGCCGGGCCCCGGCGACGCCGTGGACGCAGCACCCGTCGAGGACCTGCGCGCGCGCCTGCGGGCCCTGCCCACCTTCCCGGAGGACCTGCCCGCGCTCGACCCCGGAGCGGCCCCCGACGACCCTGCCATGCTCTTCCTCCGCTGGCTCGGCGACGCGGCGGCCGACGGGACCCCGGCCCCGCACGCGACGGTCCTGGCGACGGCGGACGCGCAGGGCCGCGTCAGCGCGCGGAACGTCATCCTCACCGACCTCGACGACGACGGCTGGCACTTCTCCACGCACCGGTCCAGCCCGAAGGCGGCCGACCTGGCGGCCAACCCGCGGGCGGCGCTGACGTTCTTCTGGCCGGCGCACGGCCGGCAGGTGCGGCTCACCGGCGTCGTGCGCGACGTGGGTGCCGAGGCCTCGGTGTTCCTCGCCCGGTCGGAGGCGTCGCGGGTGGGCACGCTCGTCGGCCACCAGAGCGAGCCGCTCCCGAGCCTGGAGGACTACGCCGCCGCGTACGCCCGCACCGAGGAACGGGTGCGCGCCGAGCCCGGGCTGGTAGATCCCGACTGGGCGGACCACGCCCTGGCCCCCGACGCCGTGGAGTTCTTCCAGGCGGCGAGGCCGGGGAACATCCGGCTGCGCTACCGGGCCGAGCGCGACCGTGCGACCGACCAGGGCCCCGGTGAGGGCCTTGACCGGCGGGTCCGGCGCGGCGCGGGCAGAGCCCGATGGGTCAGGGAGCTGCTGTGGCCGTGACCGGCGAAGGCGGGCCGCCCCGGCCCGGTGCCAGCGCCTCGCGGCACTGACGCACCGTGCCCCCGGTCACCCGGCGCACGTTTCGGACGGGCACCGGCCGCCGGGAACGTGCTAGGACGGACGCCGACCGAAGGAGGGTCCATGACCCAGACGGGGACCACGCCCCGGGCCGAGCTCGTCCGTCGGCCCGGCCTGCTGCTGCGCGCCTGGATCCGGCACCCGCGCGTCGCGCTGGCCGTCCGCGGCGCGCTGGCCGCATCGATCGCCTGGTACGTCGCGGGACTCCTGCCCGACCCGGCGGGCGAGTATCCCTACTACGCGCCGCTGGGAGCCGTGGTCGCCACCACGTTCACCCTCGCGGGCTCGGTGCGCGAGTCGTTCCAGTCGGTGGCGGCCATCGCGCTGGGCGGGGTCATCGCCTACGTCGGCGACCTCGTGGGCGTCGAGCAGAGCCCGGTCACGGTGGCGGTGGTCGTCGCCCTCGGCGTGCTCGCCACCGGGTGGCGCCCGCTGGGCGCGATGTCCAGCTGGGTGCCCACCGCCGCCCTGTTCACGCTCGTCATCGGCGGCGGGGAGGCGTTCTTCGTCGGCGTGTACGCAGGCCTGGTGCTCCTGGGCGCCGCGATCGGCATCGCGATCAACGCCGCCTTCCCGCCGCTGCTGCTGGCCCCGGCGCAGCGCACCGTCGAGGTGGTGCGCCAGGAGCTGGCCGACCAGCTCTCCGACGTCGCCGACGCGCTGGACCGGGACGAGCCGCTCGACGCGGAGGACTGGGACCGGCGGCTGCACGAGATCTCGCCGAAGCGCTGGCGCATGCGCAACGCCGTGCAGGAGGCGGACGACGCCCGGCGTGGCAACCGCCGCGCCCGCCGCTACGCGGACCAGCTGGACGACCTCGACCGTCAGGCCCGGGCGCTGGACCGCGTCGCGATGCTCGTCGTCGACCTCACCGACGTCCTCTCCACCGAGGAGCGGGCGGACCGGGAGGAGGTGCCGCTCGGGCCCACGCTCCGGCGGCCGGCGGCCGAGGCGCTGCGCCGCCTCGAGGACGTCGTGCGCCATGTGGACCGGGCGAGCATCGACGACGACACGGTCCTCGCCACCCGGGAGGCGCTCGCCGACTACGCGACGGCGGTCGACCGGGCCCGGACCGACGCTCCGGGCGGCGGCACGATGGTCGCCGGCTCGCTGGCCGTGACGATCCGGCGCTGCCTCGACGAGCTCCTGGCCATGCGCGCACCGGTCGACAGGGCCTGACCGGCGCGTTAGGCGCTCACTCGCTGACCGGCGCGTTAGGCGCTCACTCGCTGACCGGCGCGTTGGGCGCTCACTCGCTGACCGGCGCGTTGGGCGCTCACTCGCTGACCGGCGCGCCGTGCGCTCACTCGCGAATCTGCCCGTCGCCCTCCACGATCCAGGTGGTGGTGGTCAGCTCGGCCAGGCCCATCGGCCCGCGGGCGTGCAGCTTCTGGGTCGAGATGCCGATCTCCGCGCCGAGCCCGAACTGACCGCCGTCGGTGAAGCGGGAGGACGCGTTGACGATCAGCGCCGCGGAGTCGAGCTCGGTGGTGAAGCGCTGCACGGACCGCGTGTCCGTGGTGCAGATGACCTCCGTGTGCCCGGACGAGTAGCGCCGGATGTGCTCCAGGGCCTCGTCGAGGGAGTCGACGACCCGCACGGCGAGGTCGAGCGAGAGGTACTCGGTCTCCCAGTCCGTCTCCGTCGCCGGCTCGAACCGCATCCCCTCCGGGACCGTGGCCGCGACAGCGTCGTCACCGTGGACCGTGACGTCCTTGCCCCGCAGCGCCTCGAGCACCGCCGGCAGGAACGTCGGCGCGACCTCGCGGTGCACCAGCAGGGTCTCGGCGGCGTTGCACACCCCGGTGCGCTGGGTCTTGGAGTTGAGCACGATGGGCACGGCCTGGGCGACGTCGGCCGAGGCGTCGACGAACACGTGGCAGTTGCCCACGCCGGTCTCGATGACCGGCACGACGGACTCCGTCACCACGGTGCGGATGAGGTCCGCTCCGCCGCGCGGGACCAGGACGTCCACGAGACCGCGGGCGCGCATGAGCTCGACGGCACCGGCCCGCCCGTAGGCGTCGATGGACTGCACCAGCTCGCGCGGCAGCCCCCGCGCCTCGAGCGCCTCGCCGAGCACGGCGACGATCACCTCGTTCGAGCTCGCCGCCGCCGAGCCGCCGCGCAGGACGACGGCGTTGCCGGACTTCAGCGCGAGGCCGGCCGCGTCGACAGTCACGTTGGGGCGGGCCTCGTAGATCATCCCGACCACGCCCATCGGGACACGGACCTGCCGCAGCCGCAGCCCGTTGGGCAGGGTCGAGCCACGCACGATCTCGCCCACCGGGTCGGGCAGCCCAGCAAGCTCGCGGAGCGCGTCCGCGATGCCGCCGATCCGGCCCTCGTCGAGCGCCAGTCGGTCGAGCAGGGAGTCC
The DNA here is from genome assembly GCF_039537705.1 of Georgenia daeguensis. Taxonomy (NCBI): domain Bacteria; kingdom Bacillati; phylum Actinomycetota; class Actinomycetes; order Allobogoriellales; family Allobogoriellaceae; genus Georgenia; species Georgenia daeguensis. The sequence continues at coordinate 150,513 of NZ_BAABBA010000007.1, read as the reverse complement.
TTCATGCCGTTCTCGCGGCCGCGCGCGAGGTCCGCGGCGTTGGCTGCGACGATGCGGCCGGCGTTCGCCACGAGCGCGTCCGCCATCGCGTGCAGCGCGGCGTCCTTGGTCGCCCGCGTCGCCGTCGCCAGGCTCCGCGAGGCGGTCTTGGCCGCCCGGGCGATGGCGCGGACGCCCTCGCGGGCGTCGTCGGCCCCGGAAGGACCCGGCGTCCCGACGGCGAAGGCCCCTTCGCCGGGCCGTGCGTTCGTGGGGTAGGTGATCTCCGTCATGCGGCACAGGGTAGGCCGCGGCGCCCACGTCCGGGAGCCCCGTCCGCCGCGGCTGCACCCTCCGGCCGTGTGCGAGCCCGGCTCCGGCGCGGCGCGGGGCCGGCTCGGCCCGGCGCGGGGCGGGCTCCGGCCCGGCGCGGGGCGGGCGTGCGGTGGCGACCCGGCCCGGACGCCCGTAGCGTCGAAGCCCCCAGTCTCGCGCGGCCGGTGCCGCGCACATCAGAGAAGGAGCAACCCGATGCGACTGTTCCGTGGAGCCCTCAAGGGCGCGCTCGCGGCCAAGGCGATCCAGGTCGTCCGACGCGAGGCCGCCAAGCCGGAGAACCAGCGCAAGGCCCGGGAGTTCGTCCAGAAGCTGCGCACCAGGGGCGCCCGCTGACGGCCCGGTCCCGCGCCCGCTGAGCCGCCGCCTGCGGATGCTGCGCCGCCGTCCCGCACCCGCCGAGCCGCCGGCTGCGCGCCCGCTGCGCCTTGGCCCGCGGCCCGGGCTGCCGGGCGCGCGCGGGGCGCCGACCCCCGGGGGAATGAAACGGTACGCCGGGCGTTGTATCACCAGAGCAGCCACGAGACAGGAGAGACGACACATGGCGACCAAGAACATCACCACCGCAGAGTTCGAGCAGACGATCAGCGGCGAGGGCATCACGCTCGTCGACTTCTGGGCCGACTGGTGCGGCCCGTGCAAGCAGTTCGCGCCGATCTACGAGAAGGTCTCGGAGGCGAACCCGGACATCACCTTCGCCAAGGTGGACACCGAGGCCGAGCAGCAGCTCGCGGCCGAGCTCCAGATCACCGCGATCCCGACCCTCATGGCCTTCCGCGACGGCATCCTGGTCTTCTCCCAGGCGGGTGCGCTGCCGGCGAAGAGCCTCGAGCAGCTCGTCGACGGCGTCAAGGGCCTGGACATGGACGACGTCCGCCGCCAGGTGGCCGAGCACGAGGCCAGCCACCAGCACTGAGCGTCAGGGGCACTGAGCGGGCGCTGAGCCTGCGGGCACCGACCGGGCCGGCCGAGCAGTCGCCGGCGCCGGCGCCGTCGGAGCGTAATCAGCCCCTTGCGCCGACGTGATTTGGTGCCATTGCGTCGGGTGATCGCCCCGTGAGGCGACGTGATCCGGCGCCGGCGCCCCATCCACCGCACGATCCAGGGCCCGCCCCGACGGGGCGGGCCCTGCGGCGTTCACAGCAGCGTCGCCTCGGGACCCTCCAGCCACTCGGTCACGAACGTGTCGTTGGCGTGGATGTTCGTGGACCAGAAGGTCTCCGGGCCGATGACCGCGAACTTGTGCGGCGTGAAGCCGGGCACCACGAGCACCTGGCCGGCCGAGCCGACCAGCTCCTCGTCCCCCACCGTGAACAGCGCGCGGCCGGAGTGGATGACGAACGTCTCCGCGTAGGGATGCTTGTGCAGGTACGGTCCGGAACCCGGTTCGGCACTCCTGGTGAAGATGACGGAGACGCCCGCCTCGCACCCGCGCCCCTCGAGCTGCTGGACCCGCCCGCCGCCGGGGCCGTCCCGGCTGAGGTCGATGACGCGCATGGGAACCTCCTCGTCGAGTCGTCCGCCCCAAGCATGCCGGGTCCACGGGCGCCCGGGGAGGCCCTCAGGAGGCCGAGGACCCCCGGCAGGGCCCCTCAGGATGCGTCGAGGAGCGCGGCACGACGCCGGTGCTCGGCGACCTTGTGCCGGTTGAGGCACGTGGCGGAGCAGAACTTCCTCCGGCCGGCGGGCGAGGCGTCCGCGAAGGCGTCCGCGCACCGGCGCCCGCCGCACACCCCGAGCCGTTCCGCGCCACGGGTGTGCAGCCAGTCCAGGAGCGTCACCCCCAGCGCGCCACGCAACGGGCTGCGCCCCTCCTCGACCTCCCAGACGACGTCACCGTTCGCGCCCAGCACGGGTGTGGGGCCGGCGGGCGCCAGGAGCGCGTTGACCGCGGGGGCGACGTCGCGCCCGTCCGCGGCCGCCACGAAGACCTCGTAGGCCGCGTCGGCGAGCGCCTGCAGCTCCCCCGTCGAGCACTCCCCCACCTGCGGGGCGAGAGAGGCGAGCACCTCGCGGAGCGGGCGGTAGCCCTTCCCCTCGTCGCCCGCGGCGGCGCGTGCACGCACCGCGTAGTGGTTCACGAGGTCCACCACGTCGGAGATGTCCAGCCGAGGCACCGCAACCATGCACAGATGGTAACCCCGATCGCAGCTTGATGAGGTTACGTGCCGGTTCGGACCCTGCGGCCACCAGAGGCAGCCCTCCGGGCGGGTTGATTCCGCCGGACGCAGGTCTATCGTCGATCCCGTCAGCGTGCCGACGACGTGGTGTTGGCGATGGACGGTGCAACGGGTTTCGCGAGGTCCCGGACACACCTTGTCGTGGACCTGGCCGACGTCGGTCCCGCCATGGGAGCGACGGTCGGCGGCAAGGCGGCGAACCTCGGCGCGCTCCTCGCGGCGGGCCTGCCGGTGCCTCCGGGCTTCTGCCTCACGACCGCTCTCTACGACCAGGCCGCGAGGGCCGCGGGCCTCGGGCCGGTTCTGGAGGCGCTGACGGCACGCGCACGCCCCCGTCCGGGCCCGGACCGGGAGGCGGAGCGGCGAGAGCCGGAGCACCCGGAGACGGAGCGGTCGAGCGCGACCCTCACCCAGGAGGCCCGGACACGTCTCACGAACGCTCCCGTCCCGGCGTCCGCCCTCCGCGCCGTCGGGGAGGCGTACGCACGTCTGGGCGATGACGTGCCGGTCGCGGTGCGCTCCTCGGCGACCGCCGAGGACCTGCCCGACGTCAGCTTCGCCGGGCAGCAGGACACCTACCTCGACGTGGTCGGCGCCGACGCCGTGTGGGACGCGGTCCGCCGCTGCTGGGCGTCGTTGTGGACGGACCGGGCCGTGGCCTACCGCGAGGCCCACGGCATCGATCACCGCTCGGTGAGCATGGCCGTCGTCGTCCAGGAGATGGTGGATGCCACGGTCTCCGGGGTGCTCTTCACGGCGAACCCGGTGACCGGGCGGCGCGGGGAGGCCGTGATCGATGCCGCCCCGGGCCTCGGCGCGGCCCTGGTGGGTGGCTCCGTCAACCCCGACCAGTGGGTGGTCGACGTCGCCGCGGGCGCGATCCTGCGCCGCTCGCCGGCCTCGGGGAGCGCCGGCACCGGACCCTGCCTCACCGACGCCCAGGTGCTGGCCGTGGCCGCGCTGGGCGCTCGGGCGGAGAGCCGCGACGGTCAGCCGCAGGACGTGGAGTGGTCCATGGACCGGCGCGGGCAGATCCTGCTGGTGCAGTCCCGGCCGATCACCACGCTGTACCCCCTGCCGGAGCCGGAGAGGTCCGACGACGGCATCCGTGCGTACCTGTGCGCAAGCCTGCTGCAGGGCATCACCCGGCCCCTCACACCGATGGGCCTGTCCCTCTTCGACGTCGTCCTCGCTCGCTATCAGCCACCGGGCGGGGGCCCGGCACCGTTCCGGTACGCCCACCCGGGCCTGCGCCTGTACATGGACCTCACGGGGGCACTGTCCAGCAAGGGTGGCCGCGCCCTCTTCGCCGGTGCCATGCGGGTGGCGGACACCCGCTCCGTCGGGCTCCTCCAGCGCCTCATGGCCGACCCGCGGTTCCCCGCGGCCGAGGGCTGGAGCCCGCGGTCGCTGCTGGGGGTGTACCGGTCCTTGCCGCAGCTGCAGGCGGTGCCCCAGATCGTCGTCGCCATGTTCCGGCCCGCCGCGGCCCTGGAACGCAGCCGGCGCGCCGAGCTCTCCGTCCGGCGCACCGTGGACTCGCTGCCGACGCGTGCCACCGCCCGGGAGCGGCTGGACACGGTCGAGCGCGTGCTCGACCAGCAGCTGATGACCGCCGTCCTGGAACAGCTCCCGCCGGCGGTGGCCGGGTACGTCTGGTTCGGCATCGCCCGGTCGCTGCTGGGGCCGCTGGCCCGTCGCGGTGAGCTGCCCGCGGTGCTCCGCGGGCTGCCGAACAACGTCACCACCGACATGGACCTGGAGCTGTGGCGGACAGCCACGACCCTGCGCGAGGACCCGGAGTCCGCGTCCCTGTTCCGGGGGACCGCCCCGGAGGAGGTCGCCCGGCGCTACGCGGCAGGGTCGCTGCCGGGCACCGCCCAGCGTGCCCTTCGCCAGTTCCTGGACTCGTACGGCCACCGGGCCGTGGCGGAGATCGACCTGGGTGCGCCGCGCTGGTCCGACGACCCCACCCACATCGTCAACGTCCTCGCGAACTACCTGCGGCTGGCCGACCCCGAGCTGGCCCCGGACCGCCAGTTCGCCCGGGCCGCCGCCGAGGCCGAGGCGATGGCCGCGGAGCTGGCCGGGAGAGCGGGGGCCCCACGGCGCCTCCGCGGCCGCGCGGTGGCGTACGGCCTGCGGCGCGCACGGGAGGCGGCCGGCATGCGCGAGCAGCCCAAGTTCGCCTTCATCCTCGTGCTCGCGGGGCTCCGCGACCAGGTGCGCCGCGTGGGCGAGGACCTCGCCGCCGCCGGACGGATCGACGATCCGGAGGACGTGTTCTTCCTCGACCTCACCGAGGCACGGGTGGGTGTGCGCGGCGCGGACCTGCACGCGATCGTGACGGAGCGACGCCGGACCTACGAGCACGAGATGCGCCGTCGGCACGTCCCCCGCCTCCTGCTCTCCGACGGGACCGACGTGGAGGCCGCCTTGGCCGCCGAGGCGGCGGCCTCGCCGGGGGCGGCGCAGCTGCCGCCCGGCACTCTCGCCGGCGCACCCGCCTCCGCCGGATCGGTGACCGCGAGGGCACGCGTCGTCCTCGACCCGGCCACCGCGCGCCTGGAGCCGGGCGAGATCCTCGTCGCCCCGTCCACCGACCCCGGCTGGACGCCGCTCTTCCTTACGGCGGGCGGTCTGGTGATGGAGATGGGGGGCGCGATGTCGCACGGCGCCGTGGTCGCCCGCGAGTACGGGCTGCCGGCGGTCGTCGGCGTCCCGGACGCCACCACCCTGATCCGCACGGGCCAGACGATCACCGTCGACGGCGCGGCCGGGACGGTCACGACGGCGCCGGAGACGGCTCCCCGGTAGCCCTCGCCGTGCCCGGGACGATCGAGCTGCTCGGTGACCGTGGGCGCCGGGCCATAGGCTCAACGGCCATGACGTCCCCCGAGCCGCGCACGGACCCCGGCGCGACCCTTCCCGACGACGCCAGGCGGGCCCGCTCCGCCGTCGCCGCGGTCTTCTTCACCAACGGCGCCCTCTTCGCCAACCTCGTGCCCCGCTATCCGGAGATCAAGGAGGCGCTGGGGCTGAGCAACGCCGTCTACGGCTCGGCCATCGCGGCCTTCCCGCTGGGCGCCCTGCTCGCCGGGCTGCTCGCACCGGCGCTGATCGCACGGTTCCGGTCCTCCCGCGTGGCCACCGTCGGGATCGTCCTGCTCGCGGTCGTCATGCTGTCCGTCTCTTTCGCCCCCTCCGTCGCGGTCCTGGCGGCCGTCCTCCTCGTGGGCGGGGCGGTCGACGCCCTCGTCGACGTCGCCCAGAACGCCCACGGCCTGCGCGTCCAGCGGATCTACCGGCGCTCGATCGTGAACTCGTTCCACGGCCTCTGGAGCGTCGGCGCCGTGACCGGCGGCCTGATGGGCGCCGGCGCGGCCGGCCTGGAGGTTCCCCTCACGATCCACCTGGGCATCTCGGCCGCGCTCTTCTCGGCAGTCGCGCTCGTGGCGCTGCGGTTCATGCTGCCGGGCCCGGAGAGCTCCGAACGCGTGCCGGCGGCGGAGGATTCCTCCGTCCCGGTGCGCAAGGGGCTTCGCGGTGTGCCTCGGGCGACGCTCACGGCCCTGGCCGCGCTGGGCGTCCTGGCCGTGTGCGGCGCGCTGGTCGAGGACGCCGGCAGCTCGTGGGGGGCGCTCTGGCTGTCCGGCTACCTCGGCACGGACGGCGCGACGGCGGGGCTGGCGTTCGTCTCGCTGTCGGTCGCCATGACCGTGGGACGGCTGACCGGGGACCGGGTGGTCGACCGGCTGGGCCAGCGCGCCGTCGTCCGGGGCGGCGGGGGGCTGACGGCCGCCGGGCTGGGCCTGGCGCTGGCGTTCCCGAGCGTCCCCACCACCCTTGTCGGGTTCGCGGCCGCCGGGCTCGGGGTCGCCACCCTCGTCCCCGCGGCGATGCACGCGGCGGACGAGCTGCCAGGGCTGCCCGTCGGCGTCGGGCTGACGGTGGTGAGCTGGGTGCTGCGGGTCGGCTTCCTGCTCTCGCCGCCGGTCGTGGGTCTGGTCGCCGACGCGACGAGCCTGCGGCTGGGGCTGGTCGTCGTCGTCGTCGCGGGGCTCGCGACGGCGCTGTGCGCGGGCGTCCTGGGCGGGCGACGTGCGCAGCCGCACCTCTAGGAGTCGCGGTCAGCTCGTCAGGTAACCATCAGACCCTTGACAGAAGGTTACGGAATATGTAACCTCAGTCATACGTTCAACCGGTTACATCAACTCGAGCAGGCCAGCTCGGTCTGGTTCCGGCGACGCGGACGTCGCCGCACGGAGGGCACCCGGGAGGTGCCGAACGGCCGGCCCACCGCGAGGTGCTGGGCCGGCCGGAGAATCGATCGAAGGATCTGACCGTGAACCCCTACGTCGGCGAGCCGCACGCGGTTCTCGCCCGCATCCGTCACGACGAGCTCATCGCCCAGGCCCAGAGGGCCCATCTGCTGCGCGAGCTGCGCCGGCAGACCTGGGAGAACGGCGGCCGCCCCGCCCCGAAGCTGCTGCGCCGCGCCCACGCTCTCCTCGCCAGGCACACCTACGAGCGTTCGCACGCCCCGCACCTGGCCCGCTGAGGGCGGAGACCGCGCGCACGCCGCACCTACCAGGTGCCGTGCCGGGGTCTCAGGGAGATCTCAGGGTCGGAATCAGGAGAATCTCCGATACCCGCGGGGACGCCGTCGTCGCGAGACTGGGACGGCCGGGCCACGGACGCGCCCGGCCCCCGCCACCGAGCAGAAGAGCCGCCGCACCATGACGACCAGAACCCTCACCGCCACCCTCGGGCTCCTCTCCGCCGTCGCCCTGCTGACGGCCGGGTGCGGCATCGCCGGCCCGACGGGGGCGGTGACCACCGAGAAGCACGACGTCGACGCCTCCGTCACCGCGGTCCGCCTGGACGGGACCGGCGACCTGCGGGTCAGGACCGGCGGCCCGGCCGCGTCCCTGAGCGTCACCGCGCACGAGAGCACGCTGGACGAGCTGACCACCGAGGTGCAGGACGGGGTGCTCGTGCTCGGCGTCCGGCCGGGGATGCGCCTGCGCGACCTCGGCCCTGTCACCTACGACCTCGTGCTGCCCGGGCTCGACGCCATCGGCGTCCAGGGCACGGGCGACGTCGCCGCGAGCCTCACGCCCGGCGACTCCCTCAGGATCGCCGTCGAGGGCACCGGCGAGGTGCGAGCGACCGACGTCGACGTCGACGACCTGCTCGTCGAGATCGACGGTACCGGCTCGGTCGGGCTCGCGGGGACCGCCCGGTCGCAGGAGGTGCGCATCGGCGGCACCGGCAGCTACGAGGGGGCGGCGCTCAGCTCCGAGAACGCGGTGGTGACCCTCAGCGGCACCGGCAGCGCCGACGTGGAGGCCTCCCGGTCCCTCTCCGCCACGGTCGAGGGCACGGGGTCGGTGACCTACGGCGGCGGGGCCGACGTCACCTCGCGCGTGGACGGCCTGGGGACGGTCCGCGAGCGTTGAACGGGCGGTAGCCTCTGGCCACGCAACGAGGAGGCAGCCATGGACGTCGTCACCGATCCCTACGCACCGGTCGTGAAGGTCGTGACCGTGCCCGTGCCCGCCACGGAGGCGTTCCGCGCCTTCACCGAGGGGCTGGAGACCTGGTGGCCGTTCGCGACGCACTCGACGGCGGACGTGGAGCACGGGGCGGTCACCTTCGGCGGCGCCGTGGGCGAGCAGGTGGTGGAGCTGCACCCCGACGGCGGCCGCGAGGTCTGGGGCACCCTCACCCGCTGGTCGCCGCCCGAGCTCCTGGCCATGACGTGGCACCCCGGCAACGACCCGGCCCGCGCCACCGAGCTCGAGGTGCGGTTCTCCGAGACCTCCGACGGCACCCGGGTGCACCTGCGCCACACCGGGTGGGAGGCGCGGGACGACGGCTCAGCCGCCCGGTCCGACTACGACTCGGGCTGGGACAAGGTGCTCGGGCACTACGTGGACAGCCAGAGCTGACGCGTGCGCCTCCGGCGCGCGCGGTGACGCGGTGGCGCGGTGGCGCGGTGGCGCAGTCGCGTGGCGGTCGGTGGCGCGGTGGCGCGGTGGCGCGGTGGCACGGCGGCGCGGTGGCACGGCGGCGCGGTGGCACGGAGGTCCGCGGAGAGCACGCAGGTCCGCGGCCATGGGGAGAAGTCCCCGTGCCCGCCGCTGGCCCAGGTGCGGGTGGCTCCGCCAGAGTTGCCCCGAGCAGCCGCGCGCCGAGCCGACGGCGCCACCAGCCTTGGGGGAAGCATGGCGGACGATCTGAGACTCGACACCGAACTGCTCCTCGCGACCGCCGACTCGTTGTCCGCGGTCCGCGACGAGTTCTCGACCGGCACCATGGGGGGCGACCCGGGTCTGGCCGACGCGATCGGCCACCCCGGCCTCTACGACCGCCTCGACTCCTTCCAGTCCAGCTGGTCGGTGCAGCGCGGCCGCATGGTCGAGAGCATCGACGTCCTCGGCAGGACGATGGTCACCGTGGCGGAGGCGTTCGCCGAGCTCGACACCCAGCTGGCCGACGGACTGGGCGGGGGCGCGAGATGAGCACGCCGCGCCCGACCGGGTGGGAGGTCACCCGCGAGTTCTGGTCCGACCCCGTGCCCGGCGACCCGGGCGAGCTGCACGCCGTCGCCGGCCGGTACCGGGACGTCGCCGAGCACATCTCCGCGGCGGCGCAGGGGCTGCGGGATCTCGGGAACCTGGACATGAGGTCCAAGGCGGTCGAGAAGTTCCGCGAGCGCGCGGCGGAGGTGGCGGACCAGATCGACCGGGCGGAGCCGCTGTACTCGGGGGCGGCCGAGGCTGTCGACGCGTACGCGACCGGGCTCGACGACGCGCAGGGCAAGGCGGACCTCGCCCTCTCGGCCGTGATGGAGACTGCCGGGCAGCTCGAGGCGGCGCGCATCGCCGAGTCGGACGCCGCGCACGCCGCGATCGTCCAGACGCACCGCGAGCTCGCCGGCCTCGACCCCCTCCCCGGTGCTCCCGCGGACCCCGCGGCGGACCTCGCCGCCGCCCGTTCACGCGTCGACGGTCTGCAGGGCGACTTCGACGCGGCCGTCCAGCGCATCCGCGACGCCGTGGCCGACCGTGACGCCGCCGCCATCGCGGCCATCGGTGCGATCGGCGAGCTGGCCGAGACTAACGCGCTCAAGGACAGCTTCTGGGACAAGGTCGGGAACTTCCTCGGCGACGTCGTCGACTTCCTCGACAAGGCGCTGAAGGTCATCTCCGACATCCTCGACAAGTTCGAGATCCTGCTCCTCGTCGCCTCCATCGTGCTGCTGTTCGTCCCCGGCGGCGGGCTGCTCGTGATGGCCCTGCGCGTCCTGAGCGCGCTCGCCAAGATCCAGCGGGTCATCAAGGTGGCGCGGACGACGATCGACGTCATCCAGGTGGTGCGCGGCAAGAAGTCCGCCGTCGAGTTCCTCACCGGCCTCGCCAAGGGCCAGGTGTCGAAGCTCGCCGGCAAGGGCGTCCAGAAGGTCGCCGGCAACGTCCTGGGCCGGGTGCTCAGCCGCACCGGGCAGGGCACCCTGTTCGCCGCCTCCAACCTCGTCCCGCCCCGGTACGAGATCGACGCGGTGCCCGCGACCTTCGCGTCCGGCAACCGCAACTACGTCCAGATGTCGATGCTCAACGACTCCTTCCGCGGCGCCTACAGCAACCGCGAGCTCGCCGGCCTCGCGACCAGGGCCGCGCTGATCGAGGGCGGGGCGCACGTGGCCAAGGAGTATGCCGTCAAGCCGGTCGTCGACGCCGGCGACGACTGGGTGAACAACAAGCTCACCACGTACAGCCTCGCCAACGGCGGCAACCCGTACCTGTTCGACTGGAACGACCCCCTCGGCGAGCCCCAGCCGTTCTCCGACTACCGTCAGCAGATGGACAAGGCCCTGGCCGACGGCGGCGCCAGGTGAGCCGCCTGTACTCCGTCACGGTCCCGCCCGGCTGGGTGCGGCTCGAGATCGACGGCGACGACGGTGCCGAGAGCAAGGTCAGCGCTCTCGTCGACCACCTGACCGCGTCGGTGCCCCGGGACAGCGCCCCGGCCCTGCGGCGCGCTGTCGAGAACCAGCTACGCGGCCTCGTTGCGGACGCACGCGCGCGCGGCGCGATCGATCTCCTGGTGCCCGTCGACCGGGTGGAGGGCCTGACGCTCCCCGCCTCGGTGATGGCCACGGTGGTCACCGTCCCCGAGGCCGGCGAGGCAGCGCACGAGGACGTCCTCGTGGCGATGGTCGCCCGCGGGGCCGGTGAGCCGGTGGCCGTCGGCGAGACGGTCGCCGTCCGTTCGCTCACGCGGCGCGACGTCACGGCCCAGCTCGCGACGGAGGTGGCCCGGGCCGAGCGCGCGCTCCAGGCCGCCGGTGCCCCGGCGGGTCCGCTGGCCGGTGCGTTCGACGACGTCGAGCCCGCCGAGGGCGCGACGAGCCGGCACGTGCGGTACCTGATCGGCATCCCCGGCCGGCCGGCGGAGTTCCTCGCCCTGACCCTCGCCGTCCTCGAGCCCGCGGACGACCCCGAGGCCGAGCTGGGCGACGCGCTGACAGAGCTCTTCGACGCCGTCGTCTCCACCCTGCGATGGTCATGACCGCGCGCGTCCACGTCTCCCCCGACCCGCGCGTCTGGGTCCCCGTCCCGATGGCCTGGCCGACGGCGCAGCATCCCTCCGCCGAGGTGTGGGCGCGCGAGGCCGGCCCTGCCCTCGTCGCCGACCAGGGGATCGACGACCCCGCGCTCGGGGAGCGGCTGGGCATCGTGCTGGCCGCCGTCGCCGCAACGGCCCACCCCGGGCACGTGCAGGCCCGCTTCCTCCACCTGCCCGACGTACTGGCCGGGTTCATGCTGCTCGAGCTCTCCGCCGTCGAGACCGACCCGTCCGCCAACCGGCACCTCGTGCACCGGGGCCTGACCGAGGCCGACCGTGACCCGGACGTGGGCGCCGTGCAGGTGCACGACGTCGCCCTCGCGGACGGGCGCCCGCTGCTGCGGGTTCTGCGCTTCGACCGTCCCTTCCCGACCGGTCCCGTGATCGGGATCCTCCGCCACGCCGTCCGCCTGCCCGCAGCCCCGGGCGTGCCGGGCGCCGTCGACCTGGTCGCGACGATCACCAGCTCGGACGTCGAGGCTCTGCTGCGCACGCTCGGCGACGTCGAGGCGCTGCTCGAGGAGGTCCGCTGGGACACAGACGATGATGGCCGGGGGCGTGACGGACGCGCCCCCGGGACGGCCGAGGAGAAGGAGAAGGCGTGGACGGCGAGCTGAGCACGGGGACCGTCGTGATCCTCGTGGTGATCGTGGCGGTCGTCATCGCCGTGATGGTGGTGGTGCAGGGTCGCCGGCAGTCCGCGTACCAGGAGTCGAAGCGGTCCTTCTCCCGCGGCGGCGGCTGGCACCGGTTCCCGGCGGACATCCTGGCGGAGGACTGGTCGGGCGGCCCGTTCCGTCCCGGCCGCGACGGCTACGCGTCGGACGTCAACGTGGCCGAGCGCGAGGGCCTGCGCACCTTCTTCCTCAAGTACGTGTATCTGACGACGGACCAGATCATGGCCGACGGGCGCAGCACCAAGAAGGAGCACCTGGTGGTCGGCGTCGACCTGCCCGCGTCCCTACCTGAGGTAGCCCTCGAACGTGGCGTGCGGGCCGGCATCGGCGCCGCCGTGGGCAGCCAGGACATCACTGTCGGGCACCCTGAGGTCGATGGTGCGTGGCGGATCACGTCCAGCGACGAGGAGTACGCCCGCGCGCTCGTGCAGGGGGCGTTCGCGCACGCCCTGACCGCGCCCGAGCTGCGGCGCGGCAACCTGCGGCTGAGCGGCTCCACGCTGGTGTGGTGGGAGAAGGGCTTCGAGCTCACCGAGGTGCTCGGGACCGTCCAGCGGGTCGAGCCCGCGCTCGTCGCGCTCGCCCGGGCCGTCCCGGCCGACGTGGTGCGGCGCTACGGCACCGAGCCGCGGCCGCTGCTCCCTCTCACAGGACGATCTGGCGGTTGACGTCCTTGTAGAGGAGGTAACGGAAGTTCGACGGCCCGCCGGCGTAGCAGGCCTGCGGGCAGAACGCGCGCAGCGACATGTAGTCGCCCTCCTGGACCTCGACCCAGTCGCCGTTGAGGCGGTAGACCGCCTTGCCCTCGAGCACGTACAGGCCGTGCTCCATGACGTGCGTCTCGGCGAACGGGATCGAGGCGCCCGGCTCGAACGTCACGATGTTGACGTGCATGTCGTAGGCGAGATCGTCCACCGGCAGCATGCGCGTCGTGCGCCACTTGTTGTCCGTGTCGGGCATGGGGGTGGGCTCGATGTCCTGCTCGTTGCCGAACACGGGTCGGACCACGTAGCCCTCGAGCGGCTCGTAGGCCTTGCGGATCCAGTGGAACTGCACCGGCACGGTGCCCGCGTTGCGCACGTGCCAGCTCGAGCCCGCGGGCGCGTAGGCGAAGCCGCCCGGCGCGAGGACGTGGGTCTCGCCCTCGATCGTCACGGTGAGCTCGCCGTCGACGACGAGCACGAACCCCTCCACGGTGCTCTGCGCCTCGGGGCGGCCGGAGCCGCCGCCGGGCTCGACCTCCATGAGGTACTGCGCGAACGTGGTGGCACCACCGGCCACCGGACGGTTGAGGATCCACGCGCGCGTGTCCGCCCAGTCCGGGATGACGCTGGTGACGATGTCGCGCAGCACGCCGCGCGGGATGACGGTGTAGGCCTCCGTCACGACGGCACGGTCCGTGAGGAGGTCCGTCTGCGGGGGCAGCCCGGCCGGGTTGGCGTAGTAGTGGGTCTGCGACATCCGAGGACCTCCGCTGCGTCGGGAACGTGTTGCCCCCCATCATGGCGCTTTCCGAGTCGCGGAACAAGACTTCCGTTTTGATGGAACCCGGCTCGCGTCCGCGCAACTGCGACCTGGTGTCAGCTCGCTGGCGTCGCCGTCGACCGCCCCTCGCGGGTCCGGGACGTCGACGCCGCGAAGCACAGGCTGAGGTCGGCGATCTCGGCGTAAGGCACGAATGGGGGGATCCGGCGCCAACCCCGTGCCTCGTAGAGCGCGACCGCCTCGGGCTGCAGCGTGCCGGTGTGCAGGACGACGGCGTCGTCGCCGGACCTGCCCGCCGCAGCCCGCAGCTCCTCCAGCACGAGCGTGGCCAGGCCGCGCCGCCGGTGGCCGGGAGCGACGTAGAGCTTCTTCACCTCGTGGCGGGCGGGAGCGCCGTCGACGTCGACCGCCTCAGCGAGGGTGCGCAACGACCCGCAGGCGACGGGCTCGTCGCCGTCCTCGACCACGAGCGTCAGCGCGATCTGCTCGGGCCCGGGTGACAGGAGCGGGCGGAGCCGAGCCTCCTGGTCGGCGTAGCGGGGGTCGAGCTCGGCGCTCATGGCCGCGCGGAGGCCGGCGGCGGCCGGATCCTCCCACGCGACCTCACGGACCTGAAGGGTGCTGGCGTGCCTGGGCATGGTGAAGATGTCTACCATCGCGGCCCGGCGACGCCACCCCCGGTCCACCCGGTGAGCCGCCCGTCCCGCGGTCCTCGCCGTTGCACCCCAGCCTCCCCGGCTGGACCATGGCATCTCCCGATGGTTCTACGAAGGAGTAGCCATGACCGCTTCGGTTGCACGCGTCACCACGATCAGCGTCCGTTCCGACACCAGCTTCGACGACGCCGTGAAGGCGGGCGTCGAGCGCGCGTCCCAGACGCTGCGTCACGTGTCCGGCGCGTGGGTGAAGGAGCAGAAGGTCGAGCTGACCGACGGCAAGGTCACCAGCTACCACGTGGTGCTGGAGGTCACCTTCGTGCTCGACGACTGACCCACGCCGTCTCCACCTCCGCCGTCAGCCGCTCGGCGCGGACCGCCGCTGCGCCCCGCCGTCCGCCGCGCACGCTCACAGCCGCTCGACCACCACGTCGCCGGGGGCCTTGTCCGGGCGCCACCCGCGCCACCGCGGGTGGCGCATCCGGCCGTCCGTCGTCCACTCCGACAGCGCGACCTCGCCCACCCGTGCGGGGGTGACCCAGTGGGCGTCCCGCGCGTCGAGCCGCGGCACGTCGGGGACCGGCGGCGTGCTGCGGGAGATGCGCCGCAGCTGCCCCACCCACTCGCGCGTCTCCCGCTCGGTGAAACCGGAGCCGACGCGGCCGGCGTAGCGGAGCTCGCCGTCGTCACCCGGCACCGCGAGCAGCAGCGACCCGACCGCGCCGTCCCGCGACCCCTGACCCGGCCGCCACCCGATCACGACGGCCTCCTGCGTGAGCAGGTGCTTGATCTTCACCCACGCCCGCGAGCGCCGTCCGGGCGTGTAGCCGGAGTCGCGCCGCTTGGCCATCACACCCTCGAGGCCCCACCGGCGCGAGGCCTCCATCGCCGCCGCGACGTCGCCCTCGAACGCCTCCGGGATCTCCACGCGGGGATGGCGCCTCGGGTCGACCAGGTCGCGCAGGTGCGCGCGCCGCTCGTCGTAGGTCTCGCGCAGGAACGAGTGCCCGTCCGCCTCGAGGATGTCGAAGAGCATGAGGTGCACGGGCGCGCTCTGGGCGAGCCGGGCGATCTCGCGCCCACGCGTGAGGTTGAACCGCTGCTGCAGCCGGGAGAAGCTCGGCCGGCCGCGCTCGTCGAGGGCGACGATCTCGCCATCCAACACCGCCCTGCCCGCGCCGGTCACCGCAACCGCGACGTCCCCCAGCTCGGGGTATAGGGCCGTGACGTCGTTGCCGTTACGGCTGACGAGCCGGACGTCGTCGCCGTCGACCGCGACGATCGCCCGCACCCCGTCCCACTTCATCTCCAGCGCCCAGTCGACGTCCGCGGCGAGGTCGCGCTCCTCCCCCAGCGTCGCCATCATCGGCGACGGCGGAGCCCCGCGCGGTCTCTGCCGCGCCAGGCTTGCGCGACCGTTTCTCTGTGCCACCGGCCCACCATCGCCCGAGCCACCCGGTTCCCTCGCAGCACGTGCACCCCCGGCACCACGCACCCCCGAGCCACCAGGTTCGCTCGCAGCACGTGCACCGGCACCACGCACCCCCGAGCCACCCGGTTCGCCGAGTGCGACGTTTCTACGGTTATGAGCGCCGCTTTCGACGAAAGTCGTCGCACTCGGCGAAGGGTCCGCACCGTCGCGCGCACCACCGCCCCCACCGTCGCGCGGCTCGCCGCCCGCGCCACCGCCCGCACCGTCGCGAGCACCACCACCGCGGCCACCACTGCGCACCGACACCTTGCGGCCGCCGTCCCTCGCGAGCCCCTTCCGTGCGCCCTCACGCTTCGCGACGCGCGCGACCCGGCTGGACTCCATCAGGTGGATGAGCCAGTGGTTCTCCTCCCCCGCGCCCCCGCGCCCGCCCGTGCGGATCAGCGCGACGCGGGCGGCGTCGCCCGGACCGTCCGGGCTCGCGAGGCCGCCGTCCGGCCGACCGGTGAGGGTGACGATGACCTCCTTCCCCTCGTGCCACTTCTCGAGCACGTAGGTGCCCTCGTCCCAGATGCGCACCTCGCCGCCGCCGTACTCCCCCTTGGGGATCGTGCCCTCGAACGAGCCGTACTCCATCGGGTGGTCCTCGGTCTGCACGGCGAGGTGGTTCTCCCGCGGGTCGGCGGGCACCCCCTTGGGCAGGGCCCAGCTGACCAGCACGCCGGCGTGCGCGAGCCGGAAGTCGAGGTGCCACCGGCTCGCGTGGTGCTCCTGGATCACGAAGGACAGCTCCGTCCCGCTGCCGGTGACGGAGGCCGGCACGGGCTCGGGGGTGAGCGAGGGGTCGCGCATGGCGCGGTAGCGGGCCAGCCGGTCCCCCACCGCGAGCGCCGAGCGACCCGGCGCGCCGGCGCCGCCGCCGGCGACGACCTCGCGCTCGGCGTCCGCCCGTCGCGCCGAGTCGGCGGTGCGCTCGCCGGGGTCCGTGTAGGGGACGTCGCCGCCGCTGTACAGCTCGGCCATGGGGTCCCCGCGCCGGCGCACCCGTTCCAGCACCTCCTCGTACTCGAGGTGCCTCAGGTCCTCTCGCTCGAGCTCGTCCCACGTGCGCGGGGCGGCGACGGTGGGCCGGTGGCGGCCGCGGAGCGAGTACGGGGCGATCGTCGTCTTGGACGCGTTGTTCTGGGACCAGTCGACGAGGACCTTCCCACCGCGCAGCGACTTCTTCATGTCGGAGACGACGAGGTCCTTGTGGTCGGCCTCCAGCGCCCGCGCCAGCTCGTGCGCGACGGCGTTGACCTCGTCGGAGGTGTGCGAGCCGTCCAGCGCCGCGTAGAGATGGATGCCCTTGGAGCCCGACGTCACCGGCACCGGGGTCATCCCCATCCCCTCGAGCAGCGGCCGGGCGATGCGCGCGACCTCGGCGCACTGCGCCAGATCCGCGCCGGGGCCGGGGTCGAGGTCCAGCACGAACCGGTCGGGGTTGCGCGGTCGCCCGTCGGATCCGAACCGCCACTGCGGGACGTGGATCTCGAGGGCGGCGACCTGGCCGAGCCAGGCGAGTGTGGCGGCGTCGTCGACCAGCGGGTACGTCTTGGGTCCCGAGGAGTGCTCGATGTCGGCCCGGACCACCCACGCCGGAGCGGAGGACTCGAGGTCCTTGACGAAGAAGAACTCCCCGGGCCCGTCGACGGTGCCGACGCCGTCGGGCCACCGCTTGCGTGTGGCGGGCCGGCCGGTGCAGTGCGGGACCATGACCGGGGCGATCCTGGCGAGGTAGCCGAGGACGTCCGCCTTGGTGGTGCCGGTCTCCGGGTAGAGCACCTTGGTCAGGTTGGTCAGGCGCAGCCGGCGCCCCTCGATCTGCACGGTCTCGGGCTGATCGCGGGTGGGCATGGGCTCATCGTGGCGCGGCGGTGCCGGCCGTGCACGCCGCACGCCGTTGGTTGCAGTTCCGCATCCTGGGACGGTTCTGGTCATTGTTCGTGACGTGGATGTGCTAAACAAGGCCCTCCGAGACGTGGGTCACACCCGCGAGCGGAGAGTGCGCGCACCGCCGCGCGGGGTCGGGTGCACGAGGCGCCCGCCAGAGCAGAAGAGGATGACATGGCAACAGCTGGAACCCGGCGTCGCGCGCTGTGCGCGGTCGGCGCCTCCGCGGCCCTCGCTCTCGTGCTGGCCGCGTGCGCCGAGACGGACGAGCCCGGGACCACCGACGGCACCGACGGCGCGACCGGCGGGAACGGCGGCTCCATCACCGTCGGCACCACCGACGTCATCACGAACCTCGACCCGGCCGGCTCCTACGACAACGGCTCGTTCGCGGTGCAGAACCAGGTGTTCCCGTTCCTGATGAACACCCCGTACGGCAGCCCCGACGTCGAGCCCGACATCGCCGAGTCCGCCGAGTTCACGGCGCCGACGGAGTACACGGTCAAGCTCAAGGAGGGCCTGACCTTCGCCAACGGCAACGAGCTCACAGCCTCGGACGTGAAGTTCTCGTTCGACCGCCAGGTCGCGATCGCCGACCCGAACGGCCCGTCGTCCCTGCTCTACAACCTCGACCGCGTGGAGGTCACCGACGACCTGACCGCGGTTTTCCACCTGAAGAACCCGGACGACCAGATCTTCCCGCAGATCCTGTCCTCGCCCGTCGGGCCGATCGTCGACGAGGACGTCTTCAGCGCCGACGCGGTCACCCCGGCCGACGAGATCGTCTCCGGCAAGGCGTTCGCCGGCCAGTACCAGATCACGGACTACACCGAGAACGAGCTCATCCAGTACGAGGCCTTCGACGGCTACGACGGACTGCTGGGCGCGGCCGAGACCAGCAGCGTCACCGCGCAGTACTTCACGGAGGAGACCTCGCTGAAACTGGCGGTGCAGGAGGGCGACGTCGACGTCGCGTTCCGCTCGCTCAGCCCCACGGACCTCGAGGACCTGCGGGGCGACGACAACGTCACGGTCCACGACGGTCCGGGCGGGGAGATCCGCTACATCGTCTTCAACTTCAACACCCAGCCCTTCGGCGCCGAGACGCCGGAGGCCGACGACGCCAAGGCCCTCGCGGTCCGCCAGGCCGTGGCGCACAGCCTCGACCGCCAGGCCCTCTCCGAGGAGATCTACGCCGGCACGTACACGCCCCTGTACTCCTACGTGCCGGAGGGCCTGACCGGCGCCGTCGAGCCGCTCAAGGAGCTGTACGGCGACGGCGACGGCGGGCCTGACGCCGACGCCGCCGCGAAGGCGCTCCAGGACGCCGGTGTGGAGGTCCCCGTCGAGCTGAACCTGCAGTACAGCCCCGACCACTACGGGAAGTCCTCCGACGAGGAGTACGCCCTCATCGAGAGCCAGCTCGAGGCCGGCGGCCTGTTTGAGGTTAACCTGGCGTCGACGCTGTGGGACACCTACTCCACCGAGCGCCGCGAGGACCTCTACCCGGCCTACCAGCTCGGCTGGTTCCCCGACTACTCCGACGCGGACAACTACCTGACGCCGTTCTTCCTCACCGAGAACTTCCTCGGCAACCACTACGAGGACCAGGAGGTCAACGACCTCATCATCAAGCAGGCGACGACGCCGGACGAGGCGGAGCGCACCGCGCTCCTCGAGGAGATCCAGACCAAGGTCGCCGAGGACCTCTCCACTGTGCCGTACCTGCAGGGCGCCCAGGTCGCGGTGGCCCAGAAGGACGTCCAGGGCGTCACGCTCGACGCGTCGTTCAAGTTCCGTTACGCCACGCTGACGCGCTGACGGCCGGGGTCACGACCCCGTCCGCGCCCGCACGTCGAACGGGGGTGCCGCCACGGCGGCACCCCCGCTCACGTGGTCGAGTTCCTCCGAGCGAAGGAGTCATCACCGGTGACGATCGTCGACGACCGGACCGTCGAGGCGGCCCCCGCGGCCAAGGTCAAGGGCTCCGGCCTCGGGCGCTACGTCCTGGTCCGTTTCTTCCTCATCATCCCCACCGTCTTCATCCTCGTCAGCCTCGTCTTCTTCCTGATGCGCGTGGCGGGCGACCCGATCACCGCGTCCGTCGGCGGACGGCTCACCGAGGCCCAGCTGGCCGAGCGTCTGGCCGCCGCCGGCTACGACCGGCCGATCCTCGTGCAGTACCTGGAGTACCTCGGGCAGATCTTCACGGGCGACTTCGGCCGCACCATCACCGACAACCGGGAGATCAGCGACATCCTTCTCACCTACGGGGCCGCGACCCTGGAGCTGGTGATCTTCGCCCTCATCGTCGCGTTCGCGGTCGGTGTGCCGTTCGGCCGCCTCGCCGCGTACCTGCGTGACCGGTGGCCCGACGCGGTGCTGCGCGTCTTCGCGATCCTCTGCTACGCCACCCCGGTCTTCTTCGCCGGCCTGCTGCTCAAGCTCGTGTTCTCCGTCTGGCTCGGCTGGTTCCCGCTCTCGGGCCGGGCGAGCCCGGACGTGCAGCTGGTCCTCGGGCGGATCTCGGGCTCGACCGGGATCAACATCATCGACGCGCTGCGCACGGGCCGTTGGGACCTCATCAGCGACATCCTGGAGCACGCCGCGCTCCCGGCGATCGCCCTGGGCCTGCTGACCGCGGGGGTGTTCCTGCGCCTGGTCCGGACCAACCTCATCGGCACGCTGGGGCGGGACTACGTCACCGCCGCCCGCTCACGAGGGGTGAGCGAGCGCCGCCTGCTGCGCAAGCACGCGTACAAGCCCGCGCTCATCCCCATCATCACCGTCATGGGCATGCAGATCGCCCTGCTGCTCTCCGGTGCCGTCCTCACCGAGACCACGTTCGAGTGGCGCGGGCTGGGCTTCCAGCTCGCCCAGTACCTCGGCTCCCGGGACTTCGTGGCCGTGCAGGGCATCGTCGCCCTGCTCGCCGTCATCGTCGCGGTGACGAACTTCCTCGTCGACGTCCTCGCCGCGCTGATCGACCCGAGGGTGAGGTACTGACATGGCTGAGACCGTCATCGCCGACAGCGTCGTCCACGGCGCCTCCACCGAGGCCCGCTGGAAGAAGCTGCCGCTGGTCTGGCAGCTGCGCCAGAGCGTAGGCCTGCAGCGCGGCATGCTGATCGCCGGGCTGGCCCTGTGCCTGATGTTCGTCGTCATGGCGGTGCTCGCGCCCGTCATCGCGCCGTACTCCTTCAACCAGCTGTCCGACGACGCAGGCAGCTTCTCGCGCCAGGCGCCGCCGGGCGAGGGGCACCCGTGGGGCACCACGGTCGGCGGCTACGACGTGCTGTCGCGGGTCCTCTGGGGCGCGCAGACGGCGCTGAGCACGGTGGTCATCGCGATCGCCGCCTCGATCTTCGTCGGGATCCTCCTCGGGCTGATCTCGGGCTATCTGGGCGGCTGGCTGGACCGGGTGCTGGTGACGATCGCCGACGCGATCTACGCCTTCCCGACGCTCCTGCTCGCGATCGTCATCTCGATCGTCATCTCGGGGGGACAGTCCTCGAAGTGGGGCGGGATCATGGCCGCCGCACTGTCCATCACGGTCGTCTTCATCCCGCAGTACTTCCGCGTGATCCGCGCCGAGACGGTGCGCCTCAAGGCTGAGCCGTTCGTGGAGAGCGCCCAGGTGATCGGCGCCTCGACCCTGCGGATCATCTTCCGGCACGTGCTGCGCAACGCCACGCGGTCGCTGCCGCTGATCGTGACGCTGAACGCCTCGGAGGCGATCCTCACCCTGGCCGGCCTCGGCTTCCTCGGCTTCGGCATCGTCCCGACGACGGCCGCCGAGTGGGGCTACGACCTCAACCGGGCCATCGCCGACGTCGCCTCGGGCATCTGGTGGACCGGCGTCTTCCCCGGGCTCGCCATCGTGCTGCTGGTCCTGGGCGTCACGCTGGTCGGCGAGAGCCTCAACGACCTGTCCGACCCGCGGCTGCGCATCCGCCGCCGCGTCACGGCTGCCGCCGCGCGGGCCACGGAGGTGCGTCCATGAGCGACGTCGTCGACATCCACGATCTCGAGGTCACCTTCGCCACCGACGCCGAGCCGGTGAAGGCGGTCGACGGCGTGAGCCTGCACGTGAAGCCGGGCGAGGTCCTGGCCATCGTGGGCGAGTCCGGCTCCGGAAAGACGGTCACCGCCAAGTCGATCCTGGGACTGCTGCCCGAGACGGCCACCGTCTCCGGCGCCGTCGTGCTGGCGGGAAACGACGTCGTCCAGCTCGACGCCCGGCAGCTGCGCGACGTGCGCGGGCGTGACGTCGCCATGGTTTTCCAGGAGCCGTCCTCCGCCCTGAACCCCGTGTACACCGTGGGGTGGCAGATCGCCGAGGGCCTGCGCGCGCACGGGCAGGACTCGAGGAAAGCGGCCCGGGCGAAGGCCGTCGAGATCCTGGGCCGGGTCGGCATCCCCGACCCGGAGGTCCGGGTGGACCACTATCCGCACCAGTTCTCGGGCGGGCAGAAGCAGCGCATCGTCATCGCGATGGCGCTCGTGCTCGGCCCGAAGGTGATCGTCGCCGACGAGCCCACCACCGCCCTCGACGTCACCGTGCAGGCCGAGATCCTGGACCTGCTGCGCCGCGTCCGCCGCGAGTTCGGGACCGCCATCGTGCTCATCACGCACAACATGGGCGTCGTGGCCGACCTCGCCGACCGCGTGGCCGTGATGTACCGCGGCAAGGTGGTCGAGGAGGCCGACGTCCGCACGCTCTTCGCCGACCCGCGCCACGAGTACACCCGGGCGCTGCTGGCGGCGGTGCCCAAGCTGCACGAGCAGGCGCCGGCGTTCGGCGGCCGCCCCGCGGCGGTGCCCGCGGGGCTGGACGAGGCCGCCCGCACGGATGAGCGCACCCGGCAGGAGGAGCCAGCCGCACCGGAAGGGCCAGCCGCGCCGGAGGAGCCGCGTGACGTCGACGCCGTCGTCGCCGCCCGGGACCTCGAGATCGTCTACCCGGGCCGGATCGGCCGCAGCGGCTTCCGTGCCGTCGACGGCGTCACGTTCTCGATCGCGCCGGGCGAGGTGCTCGGGCTCGTGGGCGAGTCGGGGTCCGGCAAGACGACGATCGGCCGCGCCATCGCGGGCCTGACCCGCGCCACCGGTGGGTCGCTGCGCGTGCTCGGTCACGAGATGCTCGGCTTCCGTGAGAAGTCCTTCCGCCCGGTGCGTGCGCGCATCGGCTTCGTCTTCCAGGACCCGGCGACCAGCTTCAACCCGCTGCTCACCATCGCCGAGTGCGTGGCGGAGCCGCTGCTCGTCCACGGCCGCGCCAAGGACGTGCGCGGGGCACGCCGCCGCGTGGACGAGCTGCTCGACGCCGTGCATCTGCCCACCTCCTACGGCGAGCGCTACCCGCACGAGCTCTCCGGCGGGCAGCGGCAGCGGGCGAGCCTCGCCCGCGCGCTCGCGCTCGACCCGGAGCTGCTGATCGCGGACGAGCCGACCTCCGCCCTGGACGTCTCCGTGCAGGCGAAGGTCCTCGAGGTCTTCACCGAGCTGCAGCAGCGCCTCGGCTTCGCCACGCTGTTCATCAGCCACGACCTCGCGGTGGTCGGCATGCTGGCGGACCGGATCGCGGTGCTCTACCGCGGCCGGCTGGTGGAGATGGGTGAGAGCGCCCAGGTCCTGCAGGATCCGCGGGATCCCTACACCCGGCGGCTGCTGGCCTCGGTGCCGGTCCCGGACCCGGTGGAGCAGGAACGCCGGCGGGAGGCGCTGCGGGCGCTGCAGACCTGACGGACCGAGACACCCCGAGCGGGACGTCGCTGCCCGGGTGGACGGCAGGGTCGGCGGCGGCTCCTGCCGCAGGGACGACGAAAGGCCGCACCCGCGGGGCACGGCCTTTCGTCGGGGCGGCTGACGCCCGCCCGGGCGGATCAGGCGCCGATCACCTTCACGCCGGTGCTCCAGGTGTTGCCCAGCTGGCCCTGAAGGGTCATGTGGACGAAGCCGATGCCCTCGAGCTGGTGAGCCCGCTTGAGCGGTCCGGCGTCGAGCGCGCGCATCCCGGAGGACTCGATCAGAGCGACGACGGCGGCCTTGGCGTCGGCGTCGTCGGCCGCGATGAGGACGTCGAGCTTCTCCCCGGCGACCTCGCCGCCGACGAGCGTGCCTGCGAAGGTGGTGTTGAAGGCCTTGACGACGTTGGAGGCGGGGACGACCTTGGCGATCTCCTCGGCGGCCGAGGAGTCGGCCGGGGTGACGAGCCGGTCGAAGGTGGCGAAGTCGACCGGGTTGGTGATGTCGACGACCACCTTGCCGGCGAGGGCGTCGCGCAGCTCCTCGGCGACGGCGAGGGCGGCGTCGTAGGGCAGCGCCAGGACGACGATCTCGCCCGTGAGGGCGTCACCGATGCCGCCGGTGGCGACGTCGCCGCCGAGCTCGCCGGCGAGCTTCGCCGCCGCCTCGGTGTCGCGGGCCAGGATCTGCACGCCGTGGCCGCCGGCCACTGCGCGGGCTGCGATGCCGCGGGCCATGTTGCCCGAGCCGATGATCGTGATGCTGGTCATGTTCGTACTCCTCGTGGTAGCGGTGGGCGCCTGGACCGGCGCCGGGGTGCTGCTGGTCGTGCTGGTCACGGGCGCCGACGCGTCCTGCGACGGTGCCGCGGACGTCGCCTTGCGGCGGAACAGGTCGAACAGGCCCATTGGGCTCCTTCTTGTCGGCGACCGGAGGCCGGTAGTTGAACGAACAACAATCAACCTACGCGTGATTACTTGATGCGTCAACCACTTGATAGAGTGAGGTCCATGGACGACACGCGGTGGCTCACCGCCGACCAGGAGGACGCCTGGCGCTCCATGATGGCGGTCATCATGCTGCTGCCGGGCGCGCTCGACGCCCAGCTCCAGCGCGACGCGCGGCTCACGCACGGGGGCTACGTCGTCCTCTCCGCCCTGTCCGAGGCGCCCGAGCGCACCATCCGGATGAGCCGCCTCGCGATGATGGCGAACATGAGCATGTCGCGCCTCTCCCACCTCGTCGACCGCCTCAGCGGCCAGGGCTGGGTGGAGCGGCGGCCCGACC
The DNA here is from genome assembly GCF_039537705.1 of Georgenia daeguensis. Classification (NCBI taxonomy): domain Bacteria; kingdom Bacillati; phylum Actinomycetota; class Actinomycetes; order Allobogoriellales; family Allobogoriellaceae; genus Georgenia; species Georgenia daeguensis. The sequence goes on along the minus strand of NZ_BAABBA010000007.1, from coordinate 126,167 downwards.
CCGAGGACGGCCGCAGCACGATGGCGGTGCTCACCGAGGCGGGCTGGGAGAAGGTCGTCGACACGGCCCCGGGGCACGTGGAGAACGTGCGCACCCTGATCTTCGACGCCCTCACGTCCGAGCAGGTCTCCGAGCTCAAGGGCATCTCCGCGTCCATCGCGGGCCGGCTCGATCCCGAGAACAAGCTCGGCAGCTGCAGCGGCGGGGTCCGCCGCACGGGCTGACCCGTCTCCACGCTCCGAACCGGAGCCGGAGAGCCGGTTCGGGGTCCCGGGCTCGCCCGTCGTGAGTCGGCCCGGGAAAACAGGAAGATCTCCCGCCGGGTCCGCCGTACGGTGGCTGCACGGGCACCGACGCCCCGACCCCGCGGGAGGGACCATGGACGGCTCCACGCAGCGCGTCACCTCGGCCGACGGCACGACCCTCGCCTACGAGTCGTACGGCTCGGGGCCCGCGGTCATCCTCGTGGCCGCGGCGATGAACGACGTCTCCGGCCTGCGGCCGCTGGCGCAGGCGCTCGCGGAGGCAGGGGTCCGCGCGGTCACGTACGACCGTCGTGGCCGTGGCGCCAGCGACGACGCCGCCGCCGTCGGCGACCGCACGCCGGTCACCGGCGCGGTGGAGCGCGAGCTCGACGACCTCGACGCCCTGCTCGCCGCCGTCGGCGGCCGCGCTGCCGTGCTCGGCTACTCCTCGGGCGGGCACCTCGCGCTGCTCGCGACGATCCGCAACCCCGGCTTCATCGCGCTCGCGATGTTCGAGCCTCCGTTCGCCTTCGAGGGAGAGTCGACGGAGCCGACGACGGCGGAGGCCGAGGTGCTCTCCGCCCTGGTCGCGGAGGGACGGCGGGCGGACGCGGTCATCAGCTTCCAGCGCGCCATCGGCCTCGACGAGGAGATGCTCGAGCAGATCCGCCACGCGCCGTTCTTCCCGGCACTCGAGGCCCTGGCGAACAGCCTCGTGTACGACGCCGCCGTCACGGGCCTCTACCCCGACCCCGGTCTGCTCGGGTCTGAGGTACGTGTCCCGGCGACCGTCATGCACGGGCGGGACACCTGGCCGGACCTGGCCGCGGCGTCCCGGCGGGCGGCCGAGGCGATACCAGGTGCCGAGCTGCGCCCCGTCGAGGGCGCGAACCACCGCATCGTGCCCCACGCCGTCGCGGCCGAGGTGCTGAAGCTGCTCGCCCGGGTGCCGGCAGCGTTCGACCCGACCTCACCGACCGCTCGACCGCTTCGCTCGCACCGACCCGCCACCCCGCACGGCTGACGAAGGAGCAGGCATGTACACCCACGCGTTCAGCGGGTTCTCGGTGGACGACACCGAGCGCGCCCGTAACTTCTACACCCGCGTCCTCGGCCTGGAGGTCACCGACGGCGGCATGCAGGGCATCATCACCCTGCACCTCCCCGGCGGCGCCGAGGTGATCGTCTACCCGAAGGGCGCGGCGCACACCCCGGCGTCGTTCACCGTGCTGAACCTGGTGGTGCCGGACATCGACGCCGGCGTCGCCGAGCTCAGCCGCCGCGGCGTCACCTTCGAGCGGTACGAGGGCACGGAGATGGAGACGGACGCGACCGGTGTGTTCAGGCGCGGCGGACCGCCGATCGCCTGGTTCAGCGACCCGGCGGGCAACGTCTTCTCGCTGATCCAGGACGACGCCGGCACGACGGCGGGGTGACACGGTGCGCACCGGTTCTCGCGACGTGCCGAGGACGACCTTCGCGATCGTGCACGGCGCCGGCGGGTCGGCCTGGGAGTGGCACCTGGTCCGCGCGGAGCTGATCGCCCGCGGTCACGACGTGGTGGCGGTCGACCTGCCGGGCGACGACGAGTCCGCCGGCCTGGAGCAGTACGCCGAGACCGTGGTGGCGGCCGTCAACGCCGCGACCGGTTCCGCCGGGGCCGGGGCCGCTTCCGGCGGTGACGGGGCCGGGAGCGCCACCGGTGCCGCGGGGTTCGGGAATGTCACCGGTGCCGCAGGGTCCCGGACGGCACCCGGCGACGTCGTCCTGGTGGCGCACTCCCTCGGCGGGTTCGTGGCGCCGCTGGTCGCCGCACGCATCCCGGTCCGGCGCCTCGTCCTCGTGGCGGCCATGGTGCCGGCGCCCGGCGAGACCGCCGGCGAGTGGTGGGAGACGAGCGGCTACCGGGCGGCGGTCGGCGAGCGCGACGCGGCTCACGACGACGGAGCGGGTCGCGACGACAGAGCCGGTCACGACGATGCTAGTCGCGACGACGACGCCGGTGTCGACCGAGCCGGCGCGGACGAGGATCCGCGCGCGGCGGAGATCGCCACCTTCATGCACGACCTCGATCCCGCCCTCGCGGCCGAGGCCCTGCGCCGCTCACGCGACCAGGCCGGCCGGGTCATGTCCGAGCCGTGGCCGCTGAGCGCATGGCCGGACGTGCCCACGTCCTTCCTCCTGCTGGCCGACGACAGGGTCTTCCCGCCGTCGTTCCTCCGAGGTCTCGCGCGCGAGCGGCTCGGGGTCGAGGCGGACGAGATGCCGGGCAGCCACTGCGCCTACCTCTCCCGGCCGGCCGAGCTCGCCGAGCGCCTGGTGGCCTACGCGGAGCTGCCGTCGCGCAGGTAGCGCAGCATCAGCATGTCGCCGGCGGTGAGGACGTGGCCCAGCCGCATCCGCCGGGTCGCCTGCGCACCGCCCGCCGCGATGCGCCCGGCCGCGCCGCCCTCGAGGACGGGGCTGAGCGTCAGGCACAGCTCGTCCACGGCGTCGGCCTCGATGAGCGCGCCGAGCAGGCGCGGGCCGCCCTCGCACAGCACCTGGGACAGACCGCGCCGTTCCAGCGCCGCCCGGACGAGACCGACGTCCACGGCGTCCTCCCCGCACGGCACGACGTCGGCCACCTCCGACAGCGCCAGCCGCGCGCCGGCCGGGGACGCCTCGTGGGTGAGGACGAGCGGCCGGACCGGCGCGTCCGCGAGCGCCGCGTGGTCCGGCGCGAGCGCGAGACGGGAGGAGACGACGGCGAGGACCGGGTGGGCGGGCAGGCCGTGCGCCACCCGCCAGGCCACGGCGTCGTCGTCCAGGCGCATCGCCCCGTACCCCTCGGCTCGCAGCGTCCCCGCACCGAGCAGGACGACGTCGGCGAGCATGCGCAGGGTGTCGAAGACCTGCTTGTCGTCGGCGTTGTTGAGGCCGCCGGACAGGCCCTCGTGGGTGGCCGCGCCGTCGAGGCTGGCGATGAAGTTCACGCGCAGGTGCCACGCTGCGCGGTCCGCGACCGCGTAGCGGCGCACCAGCTCCTCGGGATCGAACACTCTTGCTCCTCATGTGGTGTGCCGGTCTTCGCGGCGGTGTCCCTCAGCGGTTGTGCCGGTGCTCGACCGGCGCGCGCCGCCCGAGCACCGCCTCGGTGAGCCGGACGGCGTCGACGGTCGCGGCGACGTCGTGGGTGCGGACCACGCGCGCCCCGGCCGCCACGCACAGCGCCGCGGCGGCGAGCGAGCCGGCCAGGCGGTCCTCCTTCGGGCGCCCCAGGGCCTCCCCCACGAAGTCCTTGCGGGAGAGCGCCACGAGCGTGGGCCACCCGAGCGCGGCGATCTCGCGGAGCCGCCGGGTCAGCTCGAGCGAGTGGTCGGTGTTCTTGTTGAGGTCGTGCCCCGGGTCGACCACGATCCGGTCGCCCGCGACACCGGCGGCCAGCGCTCGCTCGACCCGGCCACGCAGGAAGTCGGCGACCTCGGTGACGACGTCGCCGTACACCGGCCGGGGGTGAGGGGTGTGCGGCGCGGCGAGGGAGTGTGCGACGACGACGTTCGCGCCGGTGGCGGCGACCACCTCGACCATCGCCGCGTCGCGCAGCCCGGAGGTGTCGTTGACGACGTCGGCGCCGGCGGCGACGCACGCGGCGGCGACCTCGGGCCGGGCGGTGTCGACGGAGACGACGACGTCGGAGACGGCGCGCACGGCCGCCACGACCGGCAGCACCCGGTCCAGCTCCTCGGCGAGGGGTACGGGCGGCGTGTCCGGGGAGAAGGGCACGCCCCCGACGTCGACCCAGTCGGCCCCGTCCGCCACGGCGCGCAGAGCCGCGGCGACGGCGGCGTCGAGGGCGAAGGTGCGGCCGCCGTCGTAGAAGGAGTCCGGCGTGCGGTTGATAATCGCCATCACCGCGACGTGGTCGTCGAGGTGGAGGTCGCGGGGCCGGTGCACGTGACGACTCCCGTCAGGCCGCGGGCTGCGGAGCGAGATCGTCCAGCGGGACTGCAGCGTCCGCCAGCATCCCGCGGTCGACCGGGGCGCCGGACCGGACGAGCCGCTCGATCGCCGGGCTGACGTCCCAGACGTTGACGTTCATGCCGGCGACCACCGTCTCCCCCACCAGCCAGAACGCGACGAACGCCCCGCCGCCCGGGTCGCCGCGGTAGACCACCTCCGCGTGCCGGGCCAGGTCGAAGTACCCCGAGTACTCCATCGAGAGGTCGTACTGGTCGGTGTAGAAGTAGGGCACGAGGTCGTCCACCACGTCCTGGCCGAGCATCGCCCGGGCGGCGATCGGCGCGGCGTTGAGGGCGTTGGCCCAGTGCTCCACGCGCAGGTGCCGGCCGAGCGCGGGGTGGTAGGCCCTGGCGACGTCGCCGACGGCGAAGACGTCGGCGTGGGAGGAACGCAGGTGCTCGTCGACGACGACCCCGCCGTCGACCTGCAGACCCGCCTCCGTCGCCAGCTCGTCGTTCGGGACGGCGCCGATCCCGACCACGACGACGTCGGCCGGGACGGTCTCGCCGCCCGCGAGCTCGACGCCGGTGACCCGGCCGGACGCGCCGGAGATCCCGGCGACGGCGGTGCGCATGCGCAGGTCCACCCCGTGGCGGCGGTGCAGGTCTCCGAAGACGGCTCCGAGCTCGTCGCCGAGCGCGGCGTTCAGCGGCACGGTCTCCCGGCCGAGGACGGCCACGTCGTTGCCGTAGGTGCGGGCCGCGGCAGCCACCTCGAGCCCGATCCAGCCGGCTCCGACGACGACGACCCGGCGGCCGCCGTCGGCGATCTCCGCGCGCAGCGCGTCCGACTCGACGCGGGTGCGCAGGTAGTGCACCCCGGCGAGCCCCTCTCCCGACCCGGGACCGTGCAGGCGCCGCGAGCGGGCGCCGGTGGCCAGAAGCACCCGGTCGAACGGCAGGCGCGCGCCGCCCCCGAGGGCCACTGTGCGGCCGGCGAGATCGAGCGCGGTGGCGCGGTGGGCGAGGTGGAGCTCGACGTCGTGCTCGGCGTACCAGCCCTCCGGGTGGACGAAGCCGGCCTCCCGCTCGGCGGTGCCGCTCAGGTACTCCTTTGACAGCGGCGGGCGTTCGTAGGGCCGCTCCTGCTCCTCGCCCACGAGGTGGACCGGCCCGCCGTAGCCCTCCTCGCGCAGGGTCTGCGCGGCGCGGGCGCCGGCGAGCCCCGCACCCACGATGACGATCCCTCGGTGCGACATGACGACTTCCTCTCGGATCACCGGCCGGCAGGCCGGAGCTCAGCGGGGGTACGACCGGACGGCGGTGCCCGCCCCGACCAGGGCGAGGAACTCCGCCCGCGAGCGCGGGTCCTCCCGCAGGGTGCCGCGCAGGGCGGAGGTGACGGTGCGCGAGCCGGTGACGGCGACGCCGCGCAGGGACATGCACAGGTGCTCGGCCTCCAGCACGACGCCGACGCCGCGCGGGCGCAGGCGCTGCTGGAGGAGGTCGGCCACCTGCTGGGTGAGACGTTCCTGGACCTGCAGGTCCCGGGAGAAGTGCTCGAGGACGCGCGCGAGCTTGGAGAGCCCGACGATCCGCTCGCCGGGCAGGTACGCCAGGTGGGCGACGCCGTGGAACGGCAGCAGGTGGTGCTCGCACAGGGAGTGGAACGGGACGTCGCGGACGAGGACCAGCTCGTCGTAGCCCTCGTCGTTGGGGAAGGTGGTCAGCTCGAACGGCCGGGGCGTGAGGAGCTCCGCCAGGGCGTCGGCCACCCGGCGCGGCGTGTCGGCGAGGTGCTCGGAGTCGGTGCCGCGGCCCAGCGCCTCCAGGAGCTCGGCGACGGCGGTGCGTGCCCGCACGAGGTCGATCTCCCGGGGCGGGGGCGGAGCCGTGACCGCCGTCGTCATGGGCGCCGTCCTCACGAAGGTTGCAGGGCCCGGCGCCTCGGTCGCGAGCGTGATCGCGGCCATCAGAGCTCACCGCCCGGCACGGAGCTGCGTGTCGTCATCGTCAGCCACCTCCTTGGTCCTGGTTCGACCGTAGGAGCGGCAACAGTCTTACGTCAAGCAATCTTGTTTTTAGAAGCGTATGATGGAGGGGTGCCGCAGAAGCCACGCACCGACCGTGCCGCCGCCGTCTCCGCTGTCGGGGACCCCACCCCGCGAGCGCTCTACAACCTCGTCGGCAGCCGGGACGCCCCGACGAGCCGGGACGACGCCGCCGCGGCACTGGGCATCAGCCGGAGCACCGCGGCCTTCCACCTCGACAGGCTCGCCGAGGCCGGTCTGCTCACGGTGGAGTTCCGCCGGCCCGCCGGCCGCTCAGGCCCCGGTGCAGGCCGACCGACGAAGTACTACGTCCGCTCTGCCGCCGAGGTGACGGTCTCGGTCCCCGAACGGAACTACGAGCTGGCCGCGGACATCTTCGCCCGCGCCATCGCCGAGGCCGCCGAGAGCCGGCGTCCCGTGCGCGACGTGCTGCGGCGTGTGGCCGCCGAGACTGGGCGCGAGGCCGGGCAGCGCGCGGGCGACTTCGACGCCGCGCTCGTCGCGGGCGGCTACGAGCCGCGGCCGGACGCCGCGGGCGGCGTCGTCATGGGCAACTGCCCGTTCCACCGCCTCGCCCAGCAGCACACGGAGCTGGTCTGCGAGCTCAACTACCAGCTGCTCGACGGCGTCGCGCAGGGGGTGCCGGGCTGCGGACGGCGGATCGTCGCGGACCCCGGGGCGGGTCGCTGCTGCATCCGGGTCTTCGCGGACCAGCCCGGCCCGACGGACCAGCCCGGCCCGACGGACCAGCCCAGCCCGACGGACCAGCCGGCGGACGACGCCGGACGGACGGCGGGCCACTGACCCGCCCCGTGGTCACAGCTGCGACGTCCGCGGCCCGCGGGGCGGGTTGAACCGTGCGGATCCCGCACGCCATGGCTCACGCCGGCTCACCCGGACCTCCCGCGACCTCATTGCCTCCGCCATCAGGTCCCGGCTCCGGTACCCGTGCAGCTCCCACCACATCTCCACGCCCTGCTCCGTCCGTCCCGCGACGGCCTCGTGCCGTCGCGTCGAGCATGCAAGGTGAAGTCGACTTGAGGTCAACTACGCTGCGGGCGTGCCCCCCGCCCTGCTGACCATCGGCCAGCTCGCCGAGCGATCGGGCGCCGCGCCGTCGGCCCTGCGCTACTACGAGAGCCTCGGCCTGATCCGGTCCGAGCGGACGGCCGGAAACCAGCGCCGGTATCGGCGGGCGATGCTGCGGCGTGTGGCGTTCGTCCGCACGGCGCAGCGGGTCGGCCTCTCGCTCGACGAGATCGCCGAGGCCCTGACGACGCTCCCCGGTGACCGCGCCCCCACGCGGGAGGAGTGGGCCCGGCTCTCACGCGGCTGGCGCCCCCGCCTCGACGCACGTATCGCCCAGCTCGAGCGGCTTCGCGACAAGCTGGACAGCTGCATCGGCTGCGGCTGCCTGAGCCTGGACCTCTGCGCGCTGTCCAACCCCGACGACGAGGTGTCGGCCCGCGGACCGGGCGCTGCGTTCCTCTGACCGGCACCATTCCGGTAGCCAGAACGTCACGCCACGGGTTGACTGTCACCAGTGGTCAGCCGGTCGTCGGAGGGAGCTGTCGTGCGCGCGATCTGGAAGGGTGCCATCACCTTCGGCCTCGTCAACGTGCCCGTGAAGCTCTACAGCGCCACCGAGAGCCACGACGTCCCGCTGCACCAGGTGCACGACGCCGACGGCGGCCGGATCCGCTACCAGCGCCGGTGCGAGATCTGCGGGAACGTCGTCGACTACGAGAACATCGACAAGGCCTACGACGACGGGCAGCAGACCGTCGTGCTCACCAAGGAGGACTTCGAGGCGCTGCCGGTCGAGCGGAACCGCGAGATCGACGTGCAGGAGTTCGTCCCGTCCGACCAGGTCGACCCGATCATGATGGGCAGCGCCTACTACCTGGCGCCGGACTCGAAGTCCACGAAGTCCTACGCGCTCCTGCGCCAGACCCTCGAACAGACCGAGCGCACCGCGATCGTGACCTTCACCCTGCGGCAGAAGACGCGCCTGGCCGCCCTGCGCGTACGCGACGACGTCCTCGTGCTGCAGACGCTCCTGTGGGAGGACGAGGTCCGCGAGGCGGAGTTCCCGGGGCTGGACGAGAAGGTCAACATCACCAGCAAGGAGCTCGAGATGTCCTCGGCGCTCGTGAAGAGCTTCGAGTCGGACTTCACCCCGGAACGGTTCACCGACGAGTACCAGGAGCAGCTCCGCCAGCTCGTCACCGCCAAGCTCGAGCAGGGCGAGGCGCTCGACACCGAGGCCACCTTCGGCGAGGCGGCGGAGGCCGAGGAGGGCGGGCAGGTCCTGGACCTGATGGAGGCGCTGCGCCGGTCCGTCGAGCAGTCGCGGAAGAAGGGCGGCAAGTCGGCCGAGGAGCCCGCCGAGGAGGAGAGCGACGAGTCGGGGCCCAGGAGGAGGAGACGGAGACGGCCGTGGAGGAGAAGACGCCCGCGCGCCGCCGCTCGTCCTCGGCCCGGTCCCGCGCCGGCTCGGGCGCCTCCGAGACGAAGTCCGGGAAGAAGGAGCTTGAGGAGAAGGAGGCCGAGAAGGAGGCGAAGCCCGCCGCCCGCACGACGGCGAAGAAGGCCCCCGCCAAGAAGCCGGCGACTCGGGCGACGGCCGAGAAGAAGCCTGCCTCGCGATCCTCGTCGGAGAAGAAGACGGCCACGCGTGCGACGGCGGAGAAGAAGACGGCCGCTCGGTCCGCTGCCGCGGAATCCCCGAAGAAGCCAGCGTCGGAGAAGGCGACGACCCGCAAGACGACGACCCGCAGGACACCGGCCAAGAAGACGGCCTGACCGCTGCCGCGGCGCCGTCAGCGCCGCACCCGCGCGGGCCCCGTCACCCGCGGGCCCGGTCACCCTCGCGGGCCCGGTCACCCGCGAGGCCTCCTGCGCGTCAGCTCGCGCTGCACGTCACCTCGCGGCGGAGCGAAGCTTCTCGAGCAACGGCTCGGCCGCCGTCGCCAGGAAGTCGTCCTGGCTCTCCCCGCCCACCTGGACGAGGGCGACGTCGGTGAACCCGGCCTCCCAGAACGGGGCCACGGCCTCCACCATCGCGTCCAGGTCGGGGCCGCAGACGATGTCCTCGGCGACGTCCTCCGGCCGGACCGCCGCCGTCGCCGCCTCGAACGCGTCGGTGGTGGGCAGGTCCGCGTTGACGGACCACCCGAGCCCCGACCACCGGAACAGCTCGTGCGCCCGGGCCACCGCCGCGTCGGCGTCGGGGTCCCAGCACACGGGCACCTGGCCGATCGCGCGCCCCTCCGGCAGGCCCTCCTCCCGTCGCTGCTCGCGCCATGCCGCGACGACGTCGGCGTCGGGGGTTGTCGTCACGAGGTGGTCGGCCATGCCGGAGAAGCGCGAGACCGACTGGGCCCCGGACACGGCGACGGCGATCTCGACAGCCTCGTCGGGCAGGTCCCACAGCTTCGCCTGGTCGACGCGGAAGTGCTCGCCCGCCCAGGTCACCCGCTCGCCGTCGAGCAGGTCACGGATGATGACCAGGGCCTCCTCGAGCATGTCGTGCCGCTCCCCCACCGCCGGCCAGCGCTCCCCCACGACGTGCTCGTTCAGGCTCTCGCCCGCCCCCAGCCCGAGGGTGAAGCGGCCGTCGGAGAGCACCCCGAGGGTGGCCGCCTTCTGGGCGACGACGGCGGGGTGGTACCGCAGGATCGGGCAGGTCACGTAAGTCATCAGATCGACCCGCTCCGTCACCTGGGCGACGGCGCCGAGGACGGTCCACGCGTACGGCGAGTGCCCCATGGAGTCCAGCCACGGGAAGTAGTGGTCGGAGCAGACCTCGAAGTCGAACCCGCGACGCTCCGCCTCCTGGGCGTGGCGCACGAGCTCCTTCGGACCGGCCTGCTCGGTCATGAGGGTGTAGCCGAATCGGGTCATGCGATCCAGGCTGGCACCAGCCGGGGTGGCAGGCATCCCGGGACGGCGGGCGTGAGCTGGCGGCCGCGGGTCCGGAGTGGGCCGCCGTCGTACGGTCAGGCGTCGTCGGAAATACCGCGCGTCCGCGGGTCCACCGCTGCCAGACTTCGGCGCGTGCACCCCGTCCTCGTCCTCACCGCCGCGATCCTGTACGTCCTCACGGTCGCGCTCTTCACCCTCGTGGTCCGGCGCCTCCTCGGCGTACGGGTCTCACTGCTGCGCGCCGTCGTCGCCACCCTGGTCGCGCTGGCCGTCACCCGTCCGGTCCTGGACGCGCTCGTGGCCGAGCCGGAGGTCGGCACCACCGTCACCACCGAGGCTCTGCTGTACGTGGCCCTGCTCGGCGCGGCGACGTTCGTCGTCGCGATGGTCCTCGTGGTCGCCGCCGAGGTCCTCGTGCCCGACGGCTCGATCCCGGGGCCGATCGACCTGTGGCGGGGCGGGCGCTCGCGGCTGAGCCGGTCGGGGCGCTACCTGGAGATCCTGCGCATCGCGTGGCGGCACGGGCTGAGCCGGTTCCTCCGGGGTCGTCGCCATCTCGCGCTGGGCAGCGTGGCGGAGCGCCGCGATCTGGCCCGGTCCCTGCGGAGGGCCCTCGAGGACGGCGGCGTCACCTTCGTCAAGCTCGGGCAGCAGCTCTCGACGCGGCAGGACCTGCTGCCTCCCGAGTTCGTCGAGGAGCTCGCGCTGCTGCAGGACCAGGCCGCTCCCGTCGGCTGGGAGCTCGCGGCCGCACGCATCCGCACGGAGATCGGCCACGACCTGGGGAAGACGTTCGTCGAGATCGACGAGCAGCCGCTGGCGTCCGCCTCGGTGGCCCAGGTGCACGCGGCGCGGCTGGCCAGCGGGGAGAGCGTCGTCGTCAAGGTCCAGCGGCCGGAGATCGAGCACGACGTCGAACGGGACCTCGACATCCTGGTCCGGCTCGCCTCGGTGCTCGACGCCCGCACCGACTGGGGGCGCAGCATCGGCCTGCGCGACCTGGCGGAGGGGTTCGCCGCGGCACTGACCGAGGAGCTCGACTTCACCGTCGAGCGGGACAACATGCGCGGCGTGGCGGCCGCCCTCGAGCGCGCCGGCAGCGACGGGATCCGCGTCCCGACGCCCGTGCCCGGGCTGTGCACCGCGCGGGTGCTGGTGATGGACCGGCTCGACGGCGTCCCGCTCACCGGGGCGGAGCACACCCTTGCGCGTCTGGGGCCCGACGTGCGTGCGCAGCTCGCGGGCACCCTGCTGCAGACCGTCATGGACCAGCTGCTGGAGAGCGGGATCTTCCACGTCGACCTCCATCCCGGGAACGTTCTCGTGGCCGACGACGGCACGCTCGGCATGCTGGACCTCGGCTCGGTCGGCCGGCTCGGCGCCCAGACCCGCCGCGCCATGGGGCAGTTCCTCGCCGGCGTCGGCACGGGGGACTCCATGGCCGCGGCCGACGCGCTGCTCGAGCTGGTGGAGCGACCCGAGGAGATCGACGAGCGCGCCCTCGAGCAGGCCATCGGTGTTCTCATCCTCCGCTACACGAGCGGAGGTCCGACCGACGGGACCGCCGCGTTCGCGTCGCTGTTCACGCTCATCAACGCCTTCCGCCTCGGTGTGCCTCCTGAGGTCGCGGCGGTGTTCCGGGCGATGGCCACGCTCGACGGCACGCTGCGTGCGCTCGATCCCGGCTACGACCTCGTGTCCGAGGCGAAGGCGATGAGCCGGGCACGGTTGACGGGCATCTCCGACCCCTCCCGCCTGAGGGAGACGGTCGAGCAGGAGCTGACCGCCCTCCTGCCCATCGTGAGACGGCTCCCCCACCGGATCGATCGCCTGGCCGACGCCGCGGAGCACGGGCGGCTGAACGCGAACGTGCGCCTGCTGGCGGACCCCCGGGACCGGCGGATGGTGACCAACCTGGTGCACCGCTCCCTGCTCACCGTCCTCGCAGCGACGACCGGGCTGATGTCGGTGGTGCTCTTCACGGTCCGCGGCGGGCCCATGGTCACCGACGAGGCGAGCGTCTACACCGTCCTGGCGACGGGTCTCTTCGTGGTCTCTGTGGTGCTGGGCCTGCGCGTGCTGATCATCGTCTTCCGGCGCGAGGAGCCGTAGGCGGGGGCTGCACACGCCACCCGGGTCCCGTAGATGAATGACGGGTCCGGTCACGGCCGTCGAACGACGGGTCCGGTCACGGCCCTCGAACGACGGGTCCGGTCACGGCCCTCGAACGACGGCTCCGGTCGCGGCCGATCTCCACACGCGACGGAGATGCCACCCCGTCCACAGATTTGGCGGAATAACGCCATTCCTATTGCTGCTTCGAACGTCCGTTCGATATTCTGGCTACATGCCCGGACCGCCGGCCCGAGCATCAGCCCCGGACGACGACGACGAAGGAGGCCCGCCGCGATGACGACACCCCCGCCCGCCCCCGCGCCGGGCCCAGGACGGAACCCAGGCCCCATGTCGGACCCCCGCCCGCTCGCCAACCCAGGTGCTGGCCCGCTCACCAACCCTGGTGCCGGCCCGCTCGCCGACCCTGGTTCCGGCCCGCTCGCCAACGCTGGTGCCGGCCCGCTCGCCGAGGCATCGGTGCCCGTGCTAGCGGCACTGGCCGCGGCCACCGCGCACCTCGACACCCTCGCCGGGGCCGACCTGGCCGCCCTGCCCCCCGCCGACCTCCTCGCCGCCGTCGACGCCACCGAGGCCCTGCACCGCCGCGTCCAGGCGCTCACCGCCCGCGTCCTGACCGCCGCCGAGACCGACGGCATGTGGGCCACCACCGGCGCCCGCACCTTCCCAGCCTGGTACCGCGCCCGCACCGGCCGCCACCACAGCACCGCCCACAGCGCCGTGCGCACCGCCCGCCGCCTGCGCGACCACCTCCCGGGAACCACCGCTGCCCTGGGTGCCGGGCGTATCAGCGCCGACCACGCCACCGCCCTGACCACCCACGCTGCCGCCACCCCCGCCACCCGTGCCCGCCTGACCGACCCCGAACTCGGCGAGGAATTCCTCCTGAGCCACGCCACCACCCTGGGCGCCACCGAGTTCACCCACCTCGTCAAGCACTGGGCCCACCGCGCCGACCCCGCCGCCGACGACCGCGCCTACCGCCACGACAGCCAGGCCGAGCACCTGACCCTGGCCCCCACCACCGACGGCTACCACCTCGCCGGCTGGCTCAGCACCGCCAACGGCCAGGCGCTCCAGACCGCCCTGGACGCCCGCACCGGCACCCCCGCCGCCACCGACCCCCGCACCCCCGCCCAGCGCCGCGCCCACGCCCTGACATCTCTGGCCCGCCTCACCCTCGACGCCGGCATCCTCCAACCGGGCGCACGCATCCGCCCTCACCTCGCGGTCCACGTCCCCTACGACACCCTGCGGCGCCTCATCGACGCCAACCGCCCCACCACCTGCACCACCGACCAGTCCGCGGACCAGCGCCCGGCCGGCCCTCCCGGCACCGCGTTCGGCCTCGACACCGGAACAGCCCCGTCCCCCGGCACCGCGGGCCCCGGTCAGGCCGGTACCTTCGTCATCCCCGCCGCCCTGGACCACAACGCACTGGTCGGCACCGAGCCCGCCACCCTGGCCGACGGCACCCCCATCGCCCCCCAGCTCCTCGCCCGCCTGGCCTGCCAGGGCAACTTCCACCGCGTCATCTTCGGTCCCGACTCCCAGATCCTGGACTCCGGCCGCGAGGAGCGCCTCTTCACCGCCGCCCAGACCCGCGCGATCATCGCCCGCGACCGCACCTGCCGCTACCCCGACTGCCACGCGCCACCCGGCGAGGGCGAGATCCACCACTCCCTGTGGTGGTACGACCAGCACGGCCCCACCGCTGCCCACCTCGGCATCTTGCTCTGCTGGTACCACCACGACCACGTCCACCAGCACGACATCACCATCGAACGCACCGGCGACCACTGGACCTTCACCCGACCAGACGGCACCACCATCACCACGATCCGCACCGCCGCGTGACCGCGTCCCACGCGAGAGCCGTCGAACTTGGGATCGACGCTCGCGCGCGCGCCCGGGCGCAGCACCGAAGGGCCGCAGACGTTGATCTGCGGCCCTTCGGCGTGCGGTCAGGTCCCGGCTGGCGTCTGGCGCGCGTCGCGGCTGTCAGCCGGTCGGACGACCGTCGTGGCTACCAGCCGGTCATGCGACCGTCGCGGCCACCAGCGTGCTCAGGCGACGGTTGCGGTCGCGAGGCGGTCGGGGCGACGGCGAGCCACGGTCGGCGCAGCAGCACCCAAGGTCCGCGCTCGCCGCTCCCCCAGGGCCCGCGCCGCCTCGGCGGGCCGCCGCACCGTCGGACGGGTCGCGACCGACCGCTCCTCGACGAGGCCGCGGCTCCGCAGCTCAGGCACCACGCCCTTCAGGAGCGCGGCGACATCGGCAGGCAGCGACCCGGGAAGAACGACGAAGCCGTCCGCCGCGCCGGCGCGCAGCCACGTCTCGACGACCTCGACGATGTCCCCCACGGTGCCGTAGGCCTGCAGCGCACCCGCCCACGGGGCACTCTCGCCGTCGATGTCGGCAATCAGACCGGCGCGGGCCGTCGCACTGGCGCGGTCGTTCGAGACCACGGTGTGCAGGTCGACGAGGACGCGGACGTCGTCCTCCCGGCCAGCGGCCCGGGCGGCGGCGCGAACGGCGTAGCGCAGCTCGCGGGCCCACCCCAGGTCCTGCTCCCGGATCCGCACGACGTCCGCGTGCTCACCGGCAAGGACGACGTCCTGCTCGGCGGAGACGGACACCACCACACGCGGCCGCGGGGCGCGCGATGCGCGGGTGCTCGTGAGCGAGCGGCTGACGCCGCTCAGCGAACGGGCGAGCGAGTCACCGCTGGCTCCGCCGATCTGCAGCCCGGTCCACGTGCCGTTCTCACGGGAGACCTGGGCCAGCTCACCGGCGACGACACCCAGGTCGGCGCGGCCGACCTGCACGCCCGGGACGAGCCCGGCGGCCCCAGCGTGCGGGCTGATCCGGCGGGCGGCGACCACCGGGTCCAGCCAGTCGTCGCGGCGGACGGCACGGTCCGAGCGGAGCCGGAAGTCCTCCCCGAGGGCGACGAAGGCGACGCCGCTCTGGTGCGCGGCGCGGGTGTAGGAGGCGAGTCGGGCCAGGTCGCACTTCTCCACCGGCAGGTCGGCGGAGAGCCCGGTGGCGGAGGTGGAGACGCCCAGACCGGTCAGGTCCAGACCGATCGTGGCACGCGGGGAGTCGGAGGTACGGGAGGGGAGCAGGGAGACAGTCATGGTGCACATCCACAGGTGTCGTCGCGCAGTCGCGCGCAGGCAGGAAGGAGGCTGACCGAGAACGTCCGCGCCGCAGGCGTGTCACTCGCCCGGGCGTGGGTCTCAGGTCAGGGGTGATGCGTCAGCGCGCGGAGCGGCGCCGGGGCATCGCGGGGAATGTCTCAGGCGGACATTCGCGAACACGACATGCACATGCACATGGAGCGGCGAGCAGAGAAGCGGTTCTGCCTGGGGCTCGTGTGCGCAGTCATGTCGTTCCGGTTTCCTTCGTGCTCATGCACCTGGTGGTGCGTGCCGTTGCCCCTTGCGGGACCAGGTCGTTCATCCGGAGCACCCCCCGCACGTGGGGGGTTGCCGACCAGCAAGCCGGGACTTAGCGCACCCGTCAGGCGCGCACTGGTACTCGTGACCTGGGGTTGACGTTAGGGCAGCGGTACTTCAGATGTCAACGAACGGCGTGTTGCCCCGGCCGGGCACGCCGCGGACGGCGAGGGACACGTCGCGCTCGCGCCGCGGACGGCGAGGGACACGTCGCGCTCGCGCCGCGGACGGCGTCGGACTCGCGCTCGCTCCCGCCCGGCCGGGGCTCACCGTTCCTAGGAACGACCGGTCACGGCGCCGCGGGGTTCTCCGGCTCCCCCAGGGAGAGCATCAGGCGGTTGGCCCAGTTGAAGAACGCGGCGCCGTGAACGAGGTCGGCGACCTCGAGGTCGTCGAGACCCGCCTCGCGGAGGCGGCGGACCTCACCCTCGCCGAACTCGACCGGCGTCCTGGTCAGGGCCACGGACGCCGCGACGACCGCGTTCCACCGGGGGTCGAGGTCGGCCTCGACGCCGTCGTCCAGAAGCCTCTGCACGTCGTCCGGACGGCGCGAGTGGTGGCTGGCGAAGCGCGAGTGCACGGAGGCGCAGAAGACGCAGCCGTTCAGCCGGCTCGTCGCCGCCGCGGCCAGCTCGCGCTCGGCGCGCGGGAGCCCGCCGGCGGTGTTGTAGAAGATGTCCTTGTCCGTGCGGGTGCGCGCCCCGAGCACCTCCGGGTCGCGGGCCAGCAGCGCGAAGTACGCGTTCTCGGCCCGGCGGCGATCGACCAGCCCCTCCCAGTGCCGTTCGGTGAACTCCTCGACCGGCAGGGGGTCCAGCCAGGGGACCCACCCGAGGTTCTCCTGCGTGAACGCCTCGGGCCGGTCGAGCTCCGGGTACGTGGTGACCTTCTCGGCAGCCATCAGTGGGCTCCTTCCGACTCGACGACGGCGAGCTGGCGCAACCCGTGCACCACTCGCACCTGGAACGCGAGGAACGCGACCAGCTGGGACAGCGTGACGATCCCCGTGGTGGACCAGCCCGCCGCCAGCAGGCGCTCCAGCGCCTCGGGCGTCGCCTCGCGGGGGCGCAGCACCAGCAGGTGAGCGTGCTCCAGCGCGGCGGCCAGACGCTCGCCCAGCGCGGACCGGTCCGTCACCCGGTACGCCGGGCCCGGCGCGCTCTCTCCCGCCAGCCCCGGTTCCCGGTAGACCCCGTAAGGCCCGGCGCCGCGCCCGCGTGCGCTCTCCTGCTCCACCGCGTCGACGACGCCGGAGCCGCCCGCCTGGGCACCGAGGCGGGCGGCGTAGAAGCCGCGCACGTCCTCGGCGCCGTGCAGCCCGACGACGAAGGTGGCGACGGCGAGCCGCTCGCCACGCGAGAAGTCCGACGCGTCGACGGGGTCGAGCAGCGCCTCGTAGGCCTTCTGGGCGTTCGCCCTCGCCTCCGGCCGCCCGGCACGGATCTGGTCCAGGCGGTCACCGGGCCGCACGCCGAGCAGGTGGTCGACGACGTCCGCCGGCTCGGCCGGGACGGCTCCGCCGGCCGGTGGTTCGGCTGTCTCTCGTGCTGAGCCGTTCGGCGCGTCGGGAGCGCCCGGCCCGGTCGGGGTCGGGTCGGCCGACGTGGCCGCGTTGGTCGTGGTGGTCATCTCTCTCCTCAGAGGTTGGCGACGGCGAGCGGTGCGGGGGTCCAGCCCATGGCGGGCGCGACCTCGGTGGCGATGAGCTCGATGGAACGCAGGACGTCCTCGTGCGGCGGGTCGATCGAGTGCACCTGGAAGCTGACGTCCGTGGCTCGGGCGAGCGCCGTGTCGGCCGTCAGGAGCTCGACGACCTCCTCCGGCGTCCCGACGTAGCTGTCGGTCCGCCGGATGACGGTGTCGAGATCGTCGACGGGCAGGTCGTGACCGATCGCGCGCAGTTTCTCGACCGCCCGGAACAGCCCAGCGCCGGCGAGGACCCGGGCACGCTGCCGGTCCTCCGCGACGAACAGCGTGCGGGAGGCGAGGATCCGCGGCTCGGTCCCGGCGGGCAGGGCGGCGAGGTAGGCGTCGATCACGGGGTGCTGGATCTCGCTCAGCGTGGCGTCCGGGTCGCCGGGCGGCCGCGGCTGGGTGCGCGACAGCATCAGCCCGTCCCCGGCAGCACCGGCCCGTTCGGCACCGGCGGCGGAGAACGTCGCCTGCCACAGGCGCTGCGCGAGCTCGTGCGCCGGCGGGTAGAGCTGGTTGCGCGGGTCGCCGAGGTCGCCGCCGACCAGCGCGTCCCGCAGGACGTCAAGGTTCGCGGCGTGCACGGCGTGCTTGTCGGCGACGTCGAGCCCGAACGCGGAGAACGACTTCGGCGTCCCGCCGGAGCCGAGGCCGAGCTCGAGCCGCCCGCCGGAGAGCACGTCCAGCACGGCGGCGTCCTCGGCCACCCGGACCGGGTTCTCGAGCGGCAGCGTGATGATCGCGGTGCCGAGCCGGATGCGCTCGGTCAGCGCGGCCAGATGGCTCAGCAGCACCAGCGGGGACGGCAGACCGCCCTCCTCGCCGTCGAAGTGGTGCTGGGCCACCCAGGCGGCGTCGAGGCCCAGCCGCTCGGCCAGCCGGACCTGCTCGACCGCGTTGCGGTAGCGCTCCGCCGGGGGCGCGTCGTCGAGGATGCGGGTGAAGATGCCCACTCGTGCTGTCATCGGTCTCGCTCCTGCTCGTCGGTCCGGGTCGGGTGAGCCGCAGCTGGGGCGGGGCGGGCCCCGGCTCCGGCGAGGTGGGCTCCGCGCCCTGGGATGGCCGCCAGAAGCGCAGCCGTGTACTCGTGCTCCGGGCGGGCGAAGACCTGCTCCGTGCGCCCCTGCTCGACGACCTTCCCCGCCCGCATCACGGAGACGGTGTCGGAGATCTGCCGGACGACCGCCAGGTCGTGCGAGATGAACAGGTACGTCAGCCCGAGCTCGGTCTGCAGCTCGCCGAGCAGGTCGAGGATCTGCGCCTGGACGCTGACGTCCAGGGCCGAGACCGCCTCGTCGAGCACGAGGACCCGCGGGGCGAGCACGAGCGCCCGGGCGATCGCCACGCGCTGGCGCTGGCCCCCCGAGAGCTCGGCGGGCCGGCGGTGCAGCAGGTCCGCCGGCAGCGCGACGCGGTCGACCGTCTCCGCGGCCCGCGCCGCGCGCGCGGCCCGGCCGGGCCGCTCGCCCCGCGGCAGGTTGCGCAGCGGCTCGCCGACGATCTCCACGACGCTCTGGCGGGGGTCGAGGGAGGAGAACGGGTTCTGGTACACCAGCTGCGTGCCGCGGCGGAACCGCCGCAGCGACTCGCCCCGCAGCCCGGTGACCTCCTCCCCCTCGACGAGGACGGATCCCGCCGTCGGCCGGCCGAGCCCGACGACCGCGCGGGCGGTCGTCGTCTTGCCCGATCCGGACTCCCCCACCAGGGCGTGCGTGGTGCCGCGGACGACGGCGAAGCTCACGTCGTCGACGGCGCGGAACACCCCGGCCCGGCGGTCGCGGGCGAACTCCTGGACGAGCCCGGAGACGACGACGGCGCGTTCCTCCGCGCTGGCCGCCGCGACGAGCGAGGCGGTGGCGGCACGCGCCTGCGCCGGCGGGGTGCGGAACGCCGGGGCGTCTGCCAGGAGCGAGCGCGTGTAGGTGGCCTGCGGGTCCGAGACGACCTGCGCCGTCGGGCCCTGCTCGACGACCCGCCCGTCCTTGAGCACGACGATCCGGTCGGCCCGGTCGGCGGCCACGGCGAGGTCGTGGGTGATGAGCAGGACGGCGGTGCCGAGCTCGCGCTGGAGGTCGGCGAGCAGGTCCAGGACGGTCTGCTGGACGGTCACGTCGAGGGCCGAGGTGGGCTCGTCCGCGATGATCAGGTCCGGCTCGAGGGCGATGGCGCCCGCGATCAGGACCCGCTGCTTCATCCCGCCGGAGAGCTCGTGCGGGTACTGGCGTGCGCGGACCTCCGGCTCGGGGATACCGACCCGCTCGAGGAGCTCGAGGACGCGGGCGCGGATCGCCGCGGCCGAGCCGAAGCGGTGGATGCGGAGCACCTCGGCGAGGTTGTCCCCGATGGTCTTGACGGGGTTGAGGGAGTTGTTCGGGTCCTGCGGCACGAGGCCCACGCGCCGGCCGCGCACGGACTCCAGCCGGCGCGAGCTCCAGCCGCTGATGTCGGTCCCGTTGACGGCGACGGCGCCCGACTCGACCCGCCCGTTCCCGGCGAGCAGACCGATCACGGCCTGCGCCGTCGTCGTCTTGCCGGAGCCGGACTCCCCGACCACGGCGACCACCTCGCCGGGCGCGACGTCGAGGGAGATGCCGTGGACCACGGTTCTCGTGGCCGACCGCGTCCGGTAGGAGACGACGAGGTCGCGGACGGAGAGCACGGCCGGACGCGCGGGCGGGACGTCCGCGCCGGCGGGCTCCGCCGTCGTGCCGGGGCGGGCCACGCGTGAGGCCTGGGCGGTGACGGTGCTGGACATGGTCAGCTCCTCCTCAGGGCGACGCTGATGCGGTTGGCGGAGAGCACCACGGCCACGAGGACCAGGCCGGGCAGCGTGGTGAGCCACCAGGACGTGGCGATGTAGTTGCGCCCCTCGGCGATGAGCAGCCCCCACTCCGGCGTGGGCGGCGGGGCGCCGTAGCCGAGGAAGCCGAGCGTCGAGATCGCGATGACGGCGGTGCCGAACTGCAGCGCGGCGAGGGCGACGACGGCGCCCACCGAGTTCGGCAGGACGTGGCGCCACAGCACGGGCAGGAAGCGCGCGCCGCCGGCGAACGCGGCCTCGACGTAGTCGCTGCGGCGCACCCGCACGACCTCCGAGCGCGACAGCCGCGCGAAGGACGCGACCGCGCTCACGCCGACCGCGATCGCGGCGTTCGTCGTGCCGAAGCCGAGCAGGATGAGGATGCTCAGCATGAGCAGGAGGGCGGGGACCGACAGCAGCACGTCGACGACGCGCATGATGACGTCGTCGACGATCCGGCCGGCGGACCCGGCCAGGACGCCCAGGGCGGTGCCGACGATCAGCCCGACGCCGACGGCGATGAGCGCACCCGTCAGCGACTCCCCCGCCCCGTGGATCACGCGGGCGAACAGATCGCGCCCCAGTGCATCGGTGCCGAACGGGTGCGCCGCGCTCGGGGCCTGGAGCTTCTCCGCGGGAACGCCGACGACGGGGTCGTGGCTCGTGAACAGCCCCGGGACGAGAGCCCAGGCCAGGACCACGGCGACGACCCCGACGGCGAGCACGAGGGTCGGGTCGAGCCGGCGCAGCCCCGCACGGACGCCCGGCGCGCCACCGGCGGGCGGGGCGCCGGCAGGCGGGGCGCCTCCCGTCCCGGTGTGCGGGGTGTCGGCGGTCGCGGCGGGAGCGGGGCCGGCGGCCGGCCCGCCTGCGGCGAGATTCATGGTGGTCATGCGGCCAGCCCCACCTTCTGCTTGGTGCGCGGGTCGAGGACCGGGTAGAGCAGGTCCACGACGAGGTTGACGACGACGAACGTGGTCGCCGCGAGGAGGACCACGCCCTGGAGGACGGGGATGTCCTGCTGCGAGACGGCCTGCTCGGTGATGCGGCCGATGCCGGCGCGGCCGAACACCGTCTCCGTCACGACGGCGCCGCCGATCAGCTCGCCCAGCAGCACGCCGGCGATGGTCAGCGACGGCAGCACGGCGTTGCGGGAGATCGTGCGGCCGAGCAGCCACCGCGGGCCGGCCCCCTTCGCGGTGGCGACGGCGACGAACGGCTGCAGGCTCACGTCGTCGATGCTGCGGATCAGCACCTGGGCCAGCGGTGCCGCGATCGGCACCGCGAGCGCCAGGACGGGCAGGATCAGCGCCTGCGCCGGGCTGGGCGCGATCACGGGCACGAGCCCCAGCTGGAAGGAGAAGATCTGCACCAGCACGATCGCGAGCCAGAACACGGGCACGGCGGCGAACAGCGACGGCAGGGACCGCAGCAGCCCGCGCACCCAGCCGAACGGGGTGAGGTAGGACAGGGCGGCGATCCCCACGGCGAGAACCACGGCCAGTGCGAACGAGGCGGCGGCGAGCGTCGCCGTCGCCGGGAGGGCGTCGGCGAGGAGCCTGGCGACGGGCGTGCCGTACTGGACGGAGTACCCGAGGTCGCCGCGGAGGAAGCCGGCGAGAGAGTCGAGGTACTGCTGCACCAGCGGGACGTCGGCGCCGTACGCCTGCCGGATGTCCGCTATCTGCTCCGAGGAGAGCCCGAGCTCCGGGTTCTCGAACTTGATGAGCAGCGCGTCACCGGGGAGCGCCTGCAGCAGCACGAAGCTCAGGGTGAACGCCGCGAGCAGGACCAGTGCTGCCTGACCCACGCGGCCGACGACGTATCGCACGTCGCCCCCTCCTCTCTCCGGCCGGGGCCGGAACTCCGGCCGTGGCCGGGAATGTCTTCGCTGTGGCCGCCGGGCACTGCTGTCCGGCGGTGCCAGCTGGGCGCGCGGGCGGCGGCGTGTGCCGCCGCCCGCGCGGAGTGGTCAGCGGTTCAGCCAGGTGTCGTAGAACGCGGGGCGTCCGACCGACTCGAAGCCGACGCCCTGGACGTGCGGCGCCGCCCCGTAGACCTGGGGCTCCTCGAAGATCGGGATGTACAGCGCCTGCTCGGTGAGGTAGTCCTGCACCGCGCCCGACGCGGCGTCGCGCTTCGCCGGGTCCGGCTCCGAGGCGACGGCCTCGAGGAGGGCGTCGAGGTTCTTGTCCTCCGAGACCAGGACGTCGCGGTTCTCGGAGTGGAACTGGCTCTTGATCACGTCGTGGTCCGCGCGGCCGACCATCGAGTGGTAGAGCGGCGAGCCGAGCGGGTCGCGGGACGCCTCGGTGATCGTGGCGCTGTCGGCGGTCTTGACGTTCAGCTCCACGCCGATGCGGGCGAGCTGCTGGGAGACGAGCTCGAGGTTCGGCTTGGACAGGGGCTGGGCGTTGGAGGCGTAGACGTCCAGGGAGAGCCGCTCGCCGTCCTTCTCGCGGATGCCGTCGGCGCCGGGCACCCACCCGGCCTCGTCGAGGAGCTGCTCGGAGAGCTCGGGGTCGTACTCGAGGCCCTCGGACTGGTCCTTGTAGCCGAGCGCGCTGCTGCTCAGCTGCGACGTCGCCACCAAGTAGTTCTTCGTGTAGACCGTGTCGACGACCTCTTGGGCGTCCACGCCGTGCAGGAGCGCCTGGCGAACGCGGACGTCGCTCAGCAGCGGGTTGGTCGGGCGCAGCGCCAGGCCGTTGTTCACCCCACGGGTCTGCGGCGCGTAGAGGTTGATGCCGGCGGCCGTGACCTGCTCCTCGTCGTAGGCCTGGACGTAGCGCACGTAGTCCGCCTGGCCCGAGGTGAGCGAGCCGATGCGCACGCTGTCCTCAGGTGTCACCACGATCTCGATCGCGTCGAGGTAGGCGCGGCCCTGGTGCTCCAGCGACGGCGGCGCCCAGTCGTAGTCCTCGCGGACCTCGAGCCGGATCCGGGTGCCGATCTCCTCCTCCGCGACGACGAACGGGCCGGAGCCGACGATCTCGGTGGAGCTGCCGGCGCCGAACTCCTCGAGGCTCCGGTCGAGGGTGGCCTCGGAGACCAGTCCGGAGTTGATCGTCGACGTCGCCTGGAGGAACCCGGGCGCCGGGGCGTCGAACCGGAAGGTCACGGTGTCCTCGTCGACGACCTCGCTGCCCGCGTAGTTGTTGATCGCCTCCGAGACGGTCAGTCCCAGCTCGGAGTCGCCGAGGCCGTAGGTGTCGAAGTTCTTCGCGACGGCCTCCGCGTCGAGCGGGGTCCCGTCGGAGAAGGTCACCCCATCGCGGAGGTTGAAGGTGTACTCCGTGGCGTCGGCGTTGACCTTCCAGTCCGTGGCGATCCAGGGCTCGATCTCGAGCGTCTCGGGGTTCTGGTAGGTCAGCCGGTCGGTGATGTTGTTGACGAGGCCTCCGTTGGGGTAGAAGCCGGCCTGCGGGGGGTAGAGGTTCGTGTGCGGCTGGTACTCCAGGTACACGAGCTCCCCGCCGGTCACCGGCTCGCCTGCGGGAGCGTCGGCGGCGCTCGCGCCCTGCTGGCCGCCGCTGCAGGCGGCGAGCATCGCGACGGACGCGACGGCGGTGACGGCGGTGAACGCCTGTCGTGGGCGGGCGGGGATGCGGCGGGGCGCCGGTGACATGGGGGCTCCTACGGATGTGGTCGGGCGGGTTGCTCGGGGGTCTGGTGGTGCGGGAGGTGCGGCCGCGTACGGCGGCGTGGTGGCCGTGGGGCGGCCGGGTCGTTGTGCGGCGCTGGGCCCGGTCCGGGCCGGGGCGCGCGGAGATGTCGGGGACCAGTTCGCCCGCGAGAGGGCGGCCACGTCCTGATCCGGCGCGTCCTGGGGATGCGGCGTCCCGGAGCTCGGCGTCCTGCTGCCGGGTCCTGGGGCTGCCGCGTCCTGCGGCTGCCGCGTCCTGCGGCTGCCGGGTCCCGCGGCTGCCACGGGTCCGCGCCGGGACGGCGGGGACGGCGCTCGTCAGGTCAGCGCTCGGCGCAGGACGCGGCTCGCCCCACCCGTTGGGACGGGGGTCGCGTCCGGATAGTCCTGGACCGGGACGAGGTCAGAGGGTCCAGGACCGGCGCATGGAGAGGCGACAGGTGCACATGCCGGGCAGACAGGATCGGCGGGCCGTCTCGGCCCGGGCGTGAAGGGTGAGCTCGGCGGTGACCGTCGATCCCCTCATCGTTCCTCCGTCGTCCGGTGGCTGCGGCGGTCGCCGTGC
The DNA here is from genome assembly GCF_039537705.1 of Georgenia daeguensis. Taxonomy (NCBI): domain Bacteria; kingdom Bacillati; phylum Actinomycetota; class Actinomycetes; order Allobogoriellales; family Allobogoriellaceae; genus Georgenia; species Georgenia daeguensis. Next base: position 101,706 of record NZ_BAABBA010000007.1, on the reverse strand, counting down.
CTCGATGGCCATACGCTCGCACAGGCGGGCGGTGACGGTCGAATACCCCTCAAGATGTCCCGGGATCCGGGACGTCGGTCCCACCTCCGGGGTCGCGTCCCGGTGGCTGAGACGGACCGGGAGGGCGGTGGACGCGGCGCGAAAGCAGTTCTAGAGTCCGGCGGCTTGCCAGAATTCCCCTTCTGACCCACCAGCACCGGAGCCAGCGCGACTTCGGGGCACGTCTGGTGTGGGGGCCGGTCGGAGCGGCACGCCTGTCGACGCCCGAGGCGGCCGTCGTCGTCGTGGACGTCCTGTGGTTCACCACCTGCGTGTGCGCCGCTCGTCGGGCCGGGGCACCGCCGTGCGCCCGTACTCGCTCTCGCCCGCGCACCTGCTCGGCGCCGCGGCTGTCGCCGCCGCCTCAAGGGGCGGGTGACGGGCCCCTGTCGCCTGAGGCGCGCGCGGCCGGGTCAGCGTCGCCGGCGCGGGCGCACCTGCGCCAGGTCGTCCCGGTGGACGACGGCGCGCGGCAGGGTGTCGCCGTTCTCCCGCAGCTGGGCGGAGGACTTCCCCAGCATGGCGGGCAGCTCCTGCGAGCCGTAGGCGACGAGGCCACGCGCGACGACGCCGTCCGGGCCCACCAGCTCGACGGCGTCGCCCGGCTCGAAGTCGCCGTCGACGCCCGTGATGCCGGCCGCCAGGAGCGAGCGCTTGCCGTCGGTGACGGCCCGGGCGGCTCCGGCGTCGAGGTGCAGGCGGCCGCGCACCTGGGCGGCGTGGGCCAGCCAGAGCCGGCGCGCGGACTTACGGCGCCCGGTCGCGGCGAACCAGGTGCCGACCTCCTCGCCGGCGAGCGCGGGCTCGACGTTCGCGGCGGAGGTGAGCACCACGGGGATGCCCGAGCCGGTGGCGATGGACGCGGCGTCGAGCTTGGTGACCATGCCGCCGGTCCCGATGTCGCTCCCCCGGCCGGTGACCTCCACGCCGGCGAGGTCAGCCCCGGTCGTGACCGTGCGGATCAGGCGGGTGCCCGGGCGCGTCGGCGGGCCGTCGTACAGCCCGTCGACGTCGGTGAGCAGCACGAGGGCGTCGGCCCTGACGAGGTGCGAGACCAGCGCCGCGAGCCGGTCGTTGTCACCGAAGCGGATCTCGTCGGTGGCCACCGTGTCGTTCTCGTTGACCACCGGGACGACGCCGAGCGCGAGAAGCCGCTCCAGGGCGCGCTGGGCGTTGGCGTAGTTCTGACGGCGGATGAGGTCCTCGGCGGTGAGCAGCACCTGGCCGACGGTCTGACCGTGCCGCCCGAACGCCTCCGTGTAACGGGCGACGAGGAGGCCCTGGCCGACGCTCGCCGTGGCCTGCGCGGTGGCGAGGTCCTTCGGCTTGCCCGGCAGGCCGAGCGGCGAGATGCCCGCCGCGATGGCGCCGGAGGACACGAGAACCACCTGCTGCCCGGCGGCTCGGCGAGCGGCGATGACCGCCACGAGGTGGCGCAGCGAGGGAAGGTCGAGGCTGCCGTCGGCTGCCGTCAGGGACGACGAGCCGACCTTGACGACGATCCGCGGGGCCCGAGCGACCCCGGCCCGGTTGGCCAGCGGCAGGTTCACCCGGACATCTTCCCGCATCCGCACCACCGGCCGGGCACCGGTCCACGGGAGCGGGCAGCTCAGACCTGGGGCGGGCTCCGGTGACCGCCGTCCGGGCCGCGGTCCACCGAGTCCTCCTCGGCGCCGGCGTTCAGGTCGCCGCCGCCCTCGTCCCCGTGCACCTCGGGAGAGGGGCTCAGGGCGTCTCCCGAGGCGGCACCGCCGGCCACGTCCCTGTCCCCGCGCGGACGAGCACCGCCGGGGCGGACCCAGTCCGACTGGCCTGGCTGCTGGTCGTTCTCGCTCTCGCTCATGCGCCTACCGTGACACCGCAGCGCGAAGGCGGCATCCCAGGGCGACGTCGGCGCAGCAGCAGCAGCAGCACCAGCACCACGAGCAGCAGCACCGTTAGCACACCAGCAGCAGCAGTCTCGCGTCTTTCGGGCGGTCGTCACCCTTGAGGCGCCGGACGGCCGGGGCGCATGCTGGGAGGACGGTGCCGACGGGCGGCATTGCCCGTCACCGCGGCCGGGCGCCCGCCGTCCGGGCCCTGCCGCGACCCGCGCGGGCGGCTCGTGAGGTGGAACCGATGCATGACGAGACGACCGCCGTCCCGGGCGCCGTGGACGACCTGCGGTCCCAGGTGGCCGGCACCGTCGTCGCCGCCGACGACGACGGCTTCGAGGACGCGCGCCATGTGTGGAACGGCATGATCGACAAGAAGCCGCTCGCCGTCGTGCGCGTCGCGAACGAGGATGACGTCGCCGCGGCCATCGACTACGCACGCCATCGTGACCTCCCGCTCGCGGTGCGCGGCGGCGGCCACGGCGTGGCCGGGTACGGCACGGTCGACCGTGGGATCGTCATCGACCTTGGTGGGCTGAACCGGGTCGAGGTGGACCCGGAGCGCGGGGTCGTTCGCGTGGGAGGGGGCGCCGTGCTCGCCGACGTGGACAGGGCGACAGTGCCGCACGGGCTAGCGGTGCCCCTCGGCGTCATCTCCCGCACGGGCGTGGGCGGGCTCACGCTGGGTGGAGGCGTGGGATGGCTGACCCGCGCCCACGGTCTCGCGGCCGACAACCTCGTCGAGGCGGAGGTCCTGACGGCATCGGGCGAGCGGGTGCGGGCCAACGACCGCGAGCACCCCGAGCTGCTGTGGGGCCTGCGGGGCGGCGGCGGGAACTTCGGCGTGGTCACGACCTTCACGTTCCGCGCCCACCCCCTGCCCCCGGTCCTGCACGGGGTGAACCTGATCTACACGGAGCCCCACTGGCGCACCGCCCTGGCCGCCTGGGAGGAGTGGACGCGGGACCTGCCGGACGCGATGCAGGCGATCGCCACCTTCCTCGTCCCGCCGCCCATGCTCGAGGCCGGCGACGACCCCCTGCTCATCCTCGCCAGCGCGTGGGCCGACCCGGAGGATCGCGGAAGCTCGGAACGGCTCGTGGACGAGCTGCGCCGGCAGGCCCCTCCGGACGTCGAGGAGATCGAGGGCGACTGGCTGACCTGGCAGTCCGCGTTCGACGCCATGGTCCCCAAGGGCTCGCGGGGGTACTGGAAGAACACCTCGTTCGACCGCCTCGACGAGGAGGTCATCGACGTCGTCCTTCGCCGGGCGGCAGAGCAGCGGTGGATCGGCACAGGGATCGACATCCACCACATGGGCGGGGCGTTCTCGCGCGTGCCGGAGGGGGCGACGCCCTTCCCGGCCCGGTCGGCGCGGTTCTGGCTCAACATCTACGGGTTCTGGCAGGACCCCGCCGACGACGCCGCCCGCACCGATTTCGTCAAGGGTTTCGCCGCCGACATGGCGCCCTTCGCGACCGGCGGGCAGTACGTCAACTTCATGGGCTACGAGAAGGACGCCGACTGGCGGGCGGCAGCCCTGGCTGTCTACGGGCAGGAGAAGCTGGACCGCCTCGTTGCGCTCAAGCGGCGGTACGACCCGGAGAACCTCTTCCGGCTGAACCACAACATCTCGCCGGGGTGAGCGGGTCGGCCGTGCCCGGCGAGCTCAGCGGGCACGGCCCGGGCGGCCGAGTGCCCCGGGTGTGTCCATTTGGCTACCGTCACGGGCTTCGCTAACGTCGACGGCTCACCTCCAGTCCGTATCCCGTGCACCGCCACGAGCCGTCCCCCGGATGCTTGTCGTCCGCAGCAGAACCGCAGCGCCGCGTACGAGCGCCGCGCGCGCCGGCCCCTGGCTGGCGCTCGAGGGCACTGGCTGGGGGCAGACCGATGAGACCACCCGCCCGCGAGCGCCAGGAAGGACATCCGTGTCCACGACCAGCGACCCCGCCCACTCCCAGCGGCCCGTTCCCAGCCGTAACAGGTTCTCCCGCCACAGCCGCCCACCGAGGACCAACGCCGGCGCCGTCCGCCGGGCCACGGCCGCCTCGGCCCTGGGCAACGCCACCGAGTGGTTCGACTACGGCGTCTACGCGGTGGCGACCGCGTACATCACCATGCACTTCTTCCCCTTCGAGGAGGGCATGCTGCTGACGCTGGCCACGTTCGCGATCTCCTTCCTCGTCCGGCCCCTGGGCGGGCTGGTCTGGGGCCCGATCGGCGACCGGCTGGGGCGCAAGGGCGTGCTCGCGCTCACCATCCTGCTCATGTCCGGCGCCACGTTCCTGATCGGCGTCCTGCCCACGTTCGAGCAGGTGGGCCTCCTCGCCCCCGTGCTGCTCATCGTGCTGCGGATGGTCCAGGGCTTCTCCACGGGCGGGGAGTACGGCGGCGCCGCGACCTTCATGTCCGAGTACGCGCCCGACCGCCGACGAGGCTTCTTCGGCTCGTTCCTCGAGTTCGGCACCCTGGGCGGCTTCGCCCTCGGCACCGCCGTCATGCTGCTGCTCGAGACGCTGCTCTCCCCCGACCAGATGTCGACGTGGGGCTGGCGCCTGCCGTTCCTGCTCGCCCTGCCCATGGGCATGATCGGGTTCTACCTCCGCTCACGCCTGGACGAGACCCCGGTCTTCCAGGAGATGCAGGAGCCCGACGGCGGACCCGGTCCGGGGGAGCCCGCAGCGACGTCGGGCCCTGCCCAGACGCCCGAGGCCCCCGGCCTGGCGGAGCTCGTGCGCCGGCACTGGCGTCCGATGCTCGTGATGGCCGGACTGGTGATCGCGCTGAACGTCGTCAACTACACGCTGCTGTCCTACATGCCCACCTACCTCGAGCAGCAGATCGGGCTGCCGGCGACGGCCGGGCTGATCGTCATCCTCGTCGGGGAGCTGGCCATGATGGCGGTCATGCCGCTGACCGGCGGTCTCTCCGACCGGCTCGGGCGGAAACCTAGCTGGTACGTCTCCCTGGGCGGGATCATCCTGCTCGCGATCCCGACCTTCCTGCTGATGGGCGTGAGCTTCCCGCTGGCCCTGGTCGGCTTCGCGGTGCTCGGCCTGCTCTACGTGCCGCAGCTGTCCACCATCACCGCCACGTTCCCGGCGATGTTCCCCACCCAGGCCCGGTTCGCCGGCTTCGCCATCACCTACAACGTCGCCACGTCCCTGTTCGGCGGGACCGCCGCTCTGGTCAACGAGTGGGCGATCGGGCAGACCGGTGACCTGCTGTTCCCGGCCTACTACATGATCGGTGCCTGCGTGGTCGGGCTGGTCTGCGTGTGGTTCATGCCGGAGACCGCGGGCGCGTCGCTGCGCGGGACGGAAGTTCCCGCGTCGGTCGGCTCAGCCGTTGCCCCGGGCTCACCGGCCGAGGCCGCCCTGGAGGCCGGCCGGCAGCCGGAGCAGCGAAGCCTGAGCGACGAGCAGATGCTGGAGATGGCCGCCGAGGTGCGCGACGCGTCCGCAACGGGGCGAGCCGGCGTCGCCGTCGACCGCACGGACGTGCACCCCACGTGACCTCGGGGAGCTCGCCCCGTGCGGTCAGCGGGTGTCGGCCTCGAGGTCGTCGGCCGACGACGACTCCTCGTCCTCCGGGTCCACCCACACTCCGGCCTGCCGCTCGGTCCACAGCTCCTCGCGGGCGGCGGCCTTGGCGTCCATCATCTCGTGGAAACCCTGACGCTTCTCCGCGCGCGTGGGGCGTGCGCCCTCCTCCAGGCGCAGGTCGGTGCCGCGAGGTCCGAGCAGCTCCGCGCCCGTCTGGAGCGTCGGCTCCCAGTCGAAGACCACACCGCCCTCGGCGGGACCGATGACGACCGTGTCGCCCGCGACCGCGCCGGCCTTGAACAGCTCGTCCTCGACACCGAGCCGGGCGAGCCGGTCGGCGAGGTAGCCGACGGCCTCGTCGTTGTTGAAGTCCGTCTGGCGCACCCACCGCTCCGGCTTGATACCGCGGATCTGGAAGTACGGCCCGTCGGAGCCCTTGCGCTGCGTGACGGTGAAGCCCGCGTCGTCGACCGCCTTCGGCCGCAGGATCACCCGGGTCTTCTCGGCGGTCGGCGCCTCCGCGCGCGCGCGGGAGACGATCTCGGCGAGCGCGAAGGAGAGCGGCCGCAGACCCTCGTGGGACGCCGTCGAGACCTCGAACACGCGCAGACCGCGGGCCTCGAGGTCCGGACGCACCAGCTCCGCGAGCTCGCGGGCCTCGGGCACGTCGATCTTGTTCAGCACCACGACCCGCGGGCGCTCCATCAGCGGCACGCGGCCCCCGGCGATGTCGAGGTCGCCGGCGTAGGCAGCGAGCTCCGCCTCGATCGTGTCGAGGTCGCTGACCGGGTCGCGGCCCGGCTCGAGGGTGGCACAGTCGAGCACGTGCACGATCACGGCGCACCGCTCGATGTGGCGGAGGAACTCCAGCCCCAGGCCCCGGCCCTCAGAGGCGCCCGGGATGAGGCCGGGCACGTCGGCGACCGTGTAGCGCTCCTCGCCCGCCTGCACCACACCGAGGTTCGGCACGAGCGTCGTGAACGGATAGTCGGCGATCTTCGGGCGCGCGGCGGACATCGCGGCGATGAGCGAGGACTTCCCCGCGCTCGGGAAGCCCACCAGGGCGACGTCGGCGACCGACTTCAGCTCCAGGACGAGGTCGATCTGCTCGCCCTCCTCCCCCAGCAGCGCGAAGCCCGGGGCCTTGCGGCGCGGCGAGGCGAGTGCGGCGTTGCCGAGGCCGCCGTGCCCGCCGGTGGCGGCGACGAAGCGGGTGCCCTCGCCGACCAGGTCGGCCAGCACCTCGCCCTCGGTCGTCTTCACGACCGTCCCGTCCGGCACGGGCAGGATCAGGTCCTCGCCCGTCTTCCCGGCCCGCATGTCGCCGGCACCCTGGGTGCCCGAGGTCGCGCGGCGGTGGGGCTGGTGGTGGTACCCCAGCAGCGTCGTCGTCTGCGGGTCCACGACGAGCACGACGTCGCCGCCCCGGCCGCCGTTCGCGCCGTCCGGGCCCGCGAGGGGCTTGAACTTCTCGCGCCGGATGGAGGCGCAGCCGTTCCCGCCGTCGCCCGCCGCGACGTGGATCACCACACGGTCCACGAAGGTGGCCATCGCCGTCGTCCTCTCAGCAGTTCTCAGTTCCAAGCATGCAACAGGGGCGGACGGCTCGCGGCCGTCCGCCCCTGCAGGCGTTCAGTGTCGTCTCAGGCGTCAGCCAGGACGATGTCGACGACCTTGCGGCCGCGGCGGTTGCCGAAGGCGACCGAGCCCGCCTCGAGGGCGAACAGGGTGTCGTCCTTGCCGCGACCCACGTTGAGGCCGGGGTGGAAGTGGGTGCCGCGCTGGCGGACGATGATCTCGCCGGCCTTGACGACCTGGCCGCCGAAACGCTTCACACCGAGGCGCTGGGCGTTGGAGTCGCGGCCGTTCCGGGAGGAGCTGGCGCCCTTCTTGTGTGCCATCTCGAACCTGCTTTCGTGTTCGTTCGTACGTGAGGAACGGGCCCGGGAAGGGCCGCGGACTTACTTGATGCCGGTGACCTTGAGGCGGGTCAGCTTGCTGCGGTGACCCATGCGCTTGCGGTAGCCGGTCTTGTTCTTGAACTTCATGATCGAGATCTTCGGGCCCTTCTCGGCTCGCACGATCTCGGCAGTCACCTTGACCTTGTCCAGGTCGCCGGCGCCCGTGGTGACCTTGTCACCGTCGACGAGCATGATGGGCTCGAGCTCGACGGAGTCGCCGACCTGCCCGGTCAGCCTGTCGACGACGACGACGTCGCCGACGGACACCTTCTCCTGACGGCCGCCGGCCTTGACGATCGCGTACACCACGTTGCTGCTCGATTCTGTCGTTGCGGGTGGTCCTGAGGTGCCCGGGGAACCGGTTGGTCCCCGCCGGGCGCTCTGGACCCACGGAACAGGCGCGCCGCGTGGCGCACCGACGCTCTAGGTTACGCGGAGCGGGCGCTCTGGGCAAACGTCCGACGCCCGTCGGGACGGCCCGCGACGTGTGGGATCCGGCACAGTGAGCGTGCCGTTGTCCCTCCCCGCTCCCTCTCGGAGGATACCCGTGCCCGCCGGCGCCTGGTGACCTCCGCCGGATGTCGGTGCCGGGTGGGAGCCTTCGTGCATGGACAACCAGGCCGTGCCGGTCTCCGCGCAGCGGGTGCTCGACGTCTTCTACGCCCGCACCCCGATCCTGCGTCATCCGTCGATGTTCGGCCGGAGCCGGCAGGTGCGGACCCACCTCGAGACCTACCTCGACACCGAGGCCGAGCACTGGCTCACGGACGCGGAGCGCACGCTGGTGGAGGCCGAGCGGCAGGTGGATCCGGCCGGGGCCGTGGCGCGGGTGACCGGCCCGGAGGCGCTGCTCGCGACCCTGCCCGGGTTCCTCGACCCGGAGTGGATCATGCCGGGCGTCCACCAGGCCCGGGCGCAGCTGATCGTGGTGGCGTCGCTGGCGAGATGGATCGTCTCGGCCGGTCTCGTCGACCGCACGGAGATGTCCTGCTCCGTGCTGGAGATCCAGACGCGCCTGGACCTGGCGCGGCGCCGGGTCGACGCCCGCGCCGCCTCCGCGCTGAGTCCCTGAGGCCGCGTGCCGCCTGCCTCCCGAGGTGGCTTCGCCTACTCCGTCAGATCGGCGAGCGCGACGGCGATGCGCTCGTCGCCGGAGATCACCTCGGTGACCACTCCGTCGCTGGCGGGGTCGTCCAGCACGGCGCAGATGACGCGCGCGACGTCCTCGCGCGGGATGGTGCCCCGCCCGGTCTCCGGCGCCATCGTCACCTTGCCGGTGCCCGGTTCGTCGGTGAGGCCGCCGGGGCGGATGACGGTCCACTCGAGGTCGCGCGACATGAGGTCCTCGTCGGCCGCCTTCTTCGCCTCCTGGTAGGCGGCGAACACCTCGTCCTCGATGCCGGCGCCACCCCTCCCGGCCCCCATGGACGAGACCATCACGTACCGGCGCACGCCCGCCGCCTCCGCGGCGTCGGCAAGGAGCACGGCGCCGCCGCGGTCGACGGTGTCCTTGCGCGCCGCACCGCTGCCCGGACCGGCCCCGGCGGCGAAGACGACGGCGTCCGCGCCCTCGACGATCCGGGCGAGCTCGTCAGCGGTGCCCTTCTCGAGGTCGAAGACGACGGGCTCGGCGCCCGCGGCGCGCAGGTCCGCCGCATGGTCGGGGTTACGGATGAGGCCCACGACGTCGTCGCCGCGGTCGGCGAGGTGGCGCGAGAGGATGCGGGCGATCTTGCCGTGCCCGCCGGCGATGACGATTCTCATGGGTTCGACGTTACGTGCTGGCTCGGCCGCCCGCACAAGCCCGACCACTCACCCGCACGCGCCCGACCGCTCCCCCGCGTCGAGCCCGACCGCCCGTCCGCAGGCAGACCGGCTACTCGCGGACCGCCCCCTCCAGCATGCCGGCGATGAAGTGGCGCTGGAGGAACAGGTAGAGGATCACGACCGGCAGCGCCACGAGCACCGCCCCCGCGGCGAGCAGGGTGGTGCCCTGCACGTACTGCCCCTGGAACAGGGCCAGGCCGAGCGGCGCGGTGCGCAGCTGGGCGTTCGGCGACATCACCAGCGGGATGAGGAACTCGTTCCACGTCCACATGAACATCAGCAGCACCATGGTCACCAGGGCGGGCCGGGCGACCGGGACGAGCACCTGCCACAGGACGCGGTGGTGTCCGGCACCGTCGAGCCGGGCGGCCTCGATGATCGAGCGGTTGGCTCCGCGGAAGTACGCGCGCATCCAGTACGTCCCGAAGGCCACGGACTGCGCCACCTGCGGCAGAGCGATGGCCCACACCGTGTTGGTCAGCCCCAGGAACTGCAGGTCGAAGAACAGGGGGACGACGATCGCCTCCGAGGGCACCATGATCCCGACGAGGAAGAGGTAGAAGAGCACCTGCGAGCCTCGGAACTCGAAGGCGCCGAAGGCGTACCCCGCCATGAGCGAGAGCACGGTCGCGAGCGAGACGACGATGAGAGCTACCACCACCGAGTTGCGCATGTACTCGCTGAAGCGGCCCTGCTCCCACGCGCGGCCGAAGTTCTCCCAGTGCAGCGGGCCGCCCGCCTGGGCGTCGGCCGGGGTCTCCGGCGACAGGGCGGTGGCGAGAATGGTGACGATCGGTGCGAGGGCCACCAGGGCGAAGAGGACGAGGATGGCGTAGTTCGCGGCCCGCTCGGCCGCCGAGACCCTCATCGTTCCCGCTCCCCGATGCGGTTGACGGCCAGGTTGATCAGGAAGATCAGGATCGTCAGGACGACGGCGACCGCGGCCGCCGAGCCCACCTCACCGAGCTGGAAGGCGCGCCGGTAGACCTCGAAGCTGGGCACCGTCGTCGTCCGTCCCGGCCCGCCGGACGTGGTGACGTAGACGAGGTCGAAGGTCTTCAGGGCGGCGATGATCGTCAGGGTGAGGGAGACGACGATCTCCGCCCGCACCGAGGGCACGGTGATGGAGACGAAGGTGCGGACGGGGCCTGCGCCGTCGAGGGTGGCGGCCTCGTAGAGCTCGCCGGGGATCCGGCTCATGCCCGCCATCAGGAGCACCGTGACCAGACCGGTGGACACCCACGTGCCGATGAGGCCGACGGCGGGAAGGGTGAGGGTGTAGTCGCCGAGCCACGTGCGGGTCAGCGAGTCCAGACCGACGGCGCGCAGCAGAGCGTTGAGCTGGCCGTCGGGGGCGTAGATCTGACGCCAGGCGACGGCGACGACGACCATCGCGATGACCTGCGGCAGGAAGACGACGGTGCGGAAGAAGCCGAGCCCGCGCACCCGCGCGCGGGTGAGGAGGGCGGCGAGGACCAGGCCGATGCCGAGCGGCAGGACGGCGAAGAAGAAGATCAGCACGAGCGCATGCCCGAACGACGCGCGCAGCTGCGCGTCGGTGACGACGTCGACGTAGTTCTGCAGCCCCACGAAGGTCGCCAGGCTCAGGCCGTCCCATTCGTAGAGGGAGATCTGCACCGCGCGGCCGAGCGGGTAGAGGAGGAAGACGGCGTAGACGACGAACGCCGGCAGTAGGAACGCGTAGGGCGCGAGACCGTACTTGCTGCGCCGTCGCGGCGGCGGCGCAGGCGGGCGTGCGTCGTCGTCGACCGGGCGGGCGAGGACGGCGCCGGCCGGGGTCACCGGTGCGGGGCGGAGCTCGCCGCCCCGCACCGGGTCGTCACTTGTTGGACGCGACGAACTCGGCATAGTCCGCCTCGACGGTCTCGGCGAACTCCTGGGGAGCGAGCTCGACGGCCATCAGCCCCTGGAGCGCCTGCCCCAGGCTCGCGCCCATGGTCGGTGTGGCCCAGTCGAGATAGGGCACCAGGTCGCCGTCGGTGACCACCTCGTCGTACGCGGCGAACACCTCGCGCTGCAGCCCGGAGTCGGGCAGGTGCTCGCCGGTCTCGACCACGGGCATGTTGCCGGTCTCCGCCAGGATCGCCATCGCGTCCTCGCTGGTGATGAAGTCGATGTAGGCGGCCGCGACGTCGGGGTTCTCGGCCTTGGACGTGATGGCGAACGGGATGCCCGTCCCGCCCGTGGTGACGCGACCCGCGCCCGCCTCGGCGGGCGGCGGCGCGAAGAAGCCGACGTCGTCGCCCATCGCCGTCCCGATGTCCGGGGCGAGCCAGGACCCGCCGATGAGGTAGACACCCTCACCCTCGGTGAACTGCTGCCACGTGGCGTCGTAGTCGGCGCCGTTGAAGCCCTCGTTGAAGTAGCCGGCCTGCGCCCAGTCCTGGAGGGTGGTGGCCGCCTCGAGGTTGCCCTCCGACGTCCAGCTCGCGCCCTCGTTCCCGAAGCCGAGATCGCGGATCTCCTCGGGGTCCACAAAAGCGCCCTGGAGCGGGCCGAACACGTGCAGAGCGGGCCACTGGTCGAGGTTGCCCAGCATGATGGGCGTCTCGCCGGCGTCCGCGATCGTCGCGAGCTGGGCCTCGAAGTCGGCCCACGTCTCGGGCACCTCGAGGCCGAGCTCGTCGAGCTTCGACTTGGAGTAGAACACGCCGACGACCTCGCCGACCTGCGGCAGGCCGTAGAGCGACCCCTCCCCGAAGGTCTTCCCGTCGGGGCTGTAGCTCGTGTTCTGCAGCACGCTGCCCGGGAACCGGTCGCCCCAGCCGTACGCCTCGGCATAGTCGTCCAGGGGGAGGATCTGGCCGGAGCTGACGAACTGCCCCATCTGCGAGCGCGCGTTGTTGGTCTGCGCGATGTCCGGGGCATCGTCGCCCGTCAGAGCGAGGCGCAGGGTGGCCTGGAGGTCGTCGTTGGACTGGGTGACCCGATCGATCGTGATGTTCGGGTACTGCTCCATGAAGGCCTCGTTGAGGCGCTCCATCTGCTCGTTCTGGCCGCCGCGGACCTCCTGGTCCCAGACCACCAGGGTCTGCTCCTCCGCGTCGGAGATGTCGGTCTGCACCTCGGCCGCTGCGCCGGTCGGCTCCCCGGTCTCGTCCGTGGCCGTGTTCGCGCCCGGCGTGCACGCGGCGAGGGTCAGCGCCGTGGCGGCGAGGACGCCGACGGCGACGTTCCTCCTGCGTGGGGATGTGCTCATCGTTGGGTCTCCTGTTCGGTCCGAGACCCTCATTGTGGAGGAGCGGCCGCCCGGACGAGGACAGGTGCCGCCTGTCGACACGGCGCGTCACGCACGAATCGGGCGTCGAACTCCTCTCTAACCGTTCGTCAGACTCGTCTCCGCCGTGCGGACCTCGAACGGCTGGGAGACCTCGGACGTCGTGGCGACGCCGACGACGGGCTGCCACACGCCCGAGCCGTTGACCTCGAACTCCCCCGCCCACCGGGTGGTCAGCGTGACCTGCCGTTGCTCTGCGGCGGCGGCGTAGACGTGGGCGACGGAGTGGTTCGGGAACGGCGCGCCGGGATCGGTGGTCGTGAGCGGTGCGGAACCGTCGCCGAAGTCCCAGGTGAAGTCGATCGGCCGCGCGCGCACCTCGACCGGCGTGCCGAGGACGACGGCGGAGAACGTCCGCTCGGCGGCCCCGGTCCACACGATCGTCTCGAGGTTGACCAGCACCCAGCCACGGTCGGGCTGGACAACCAGACCGCCCGGATCGATCGGCAGACGCTGTAGGTCTTCGACTGTGACAACGATAGGCACCGCCGGCGGCGCCTCCTCGGCGGGTGCGCCGGGCTCCGCCGGCATCGTGACCAGGAACTCCCGGCCGATCTGCGGTGCCCCCTCGTGGAGGCAGCCATTCAGGTCTACGTAATAGGAGTTGTCGCCTGCCGGGGTGAATCCGACGTCATTGCACGGCGGCGCACTCGACGCAGGCCCAGCGTCGCCTGCACCCACATTGACGGGCTCCGTGTCGAAATCTCCATTCCCTTTGGTATCCACAGTGTGCGAAGTCGTACCCGTAACATCGATCGCGGGGCCCCCGGACAAACCTTCAAATGAGGTCTCGGCCCACGTGGCCGTACCCGTAGCCGTCAGGACGATGAGGGCCAGCACAACAGCTGCCCCCGCCCGTATTCCACTGTCAGCCATTAAAGTCCGGCTCCTCGATCTGGACCTCTCGGACCATCCAGCCCGTATCGGCCCGACCGACTGCAAAGATGAGGAGATTCGATCCACCTGAACGCTCTTGGGAATCGCCGCTGCCCTCGAAGCGAACTGAGGGCGCCTCGGTAACCAGCAGATCGACCCTGTAGAAGTCATTGCCTTCCACCGGTGCCTGCCCGGAGACACGCTCCACGGTGAACGCGCCATCTTTCACATATCCGCCTTTGCCATAGAGCGCACTGACGTCATCGGCAACCTCGGAACAGAAGATGCAGTCGGCATGTGACATCTCCTGGAACGCGTTCAGGTCTCCTGTCGCGTACGTGTACCGGTACAACTCCAAGAAGTACTGCGCCGCAGCCTCGGCACCGGCGACGTCGTCGCGCGCCATGGTCTCGGGTGGGACTGGCTTCTCGACCTCAGGGCGTTCCGCAGGGGGGTCCTCGCTCGGTGGAGCCGTCGCGGTGCCCGTCGCGCCGGCGGTGGGGTCGGGCTCCGCGCCCCCGCCGCTGGTGCAGGCGGCGATCCCTCCCGCCAGCACGAGCACGGCGCCCAGCACCGTCAGCCGTCGATGAAGTCTCTCCCCCTGAGGCATGCGCCGACCGTACTGGCGAACCGTCCGATTCGGCCAGACCCGGTCGCCTTCCTGTGGACAAGCTCGAGGGCCGGTTCCCGCACGGGAAACCGGCCCTCGCGCTGCCAGCGACCTCACGGCCGCCGGGGTGTCACTCGGACTGGCCGCCGGGCTCGATCGTGATGATCTTGGTCTCCCCCGGCGTCACGACGCCGCTCGAGACCGCCCGCCGGCTGCGCCGCGGACGCCGCGCTGGGGCTGCGGCCGGCTCGCTCACCGGGAGCTTCGCGGCGGACGACTCCTCCACCGCCGGTCCGTCCGTGTGCGCACCGATGACGCCGCTCACCACGGGTCCCGCGGGCGCGGTCACCGTCCTGCGCTGCTCGCCGTCCGTGGTCGCCGGCTGAGCCGCCGGGGCGGGCGCCGTCGTCGGACTCGTCGCCTTGCGGCGGCCACGGGAGCGACCGGCCTTCGCGGGCTCGGCGACCTCCGCCGCTGGCGTCGGCTCGGCGACTCCCTGCTCGGCAGCCACCGTCTCGCCGCCGAGCTCCGCGACCGCGGGGGCGGGCGGCGCCGGCTCCGAGTCCGCGCCGGCGATCTCGCCCGTCGCAGCCGGAGCTGAGGCAGCAGCCGCCGGAGCGGCCGACGGCTCGTCCTTCCTCGCAGCCTCGTGAGCGGCCTTCGCGCCCTCCGCAGCGTGGTGGGCCCCGTCCTTCGAGCCACCCTCCTCGTGGGCGTGCGCAGCGGCCGCGGCGATGGTCGCCAGCGTCGCCTTGACCGCCTCGCGGGCGGCGACGGCGGCCGGGTCCTCCGCGGGAGCGGCCTCCTCCGGCGCCTCGGTCACCGGGGCCGGCGCACCGCGGCGGCCACGACGGCGCGATCCGCCGTCGTCGGAGCTCATCGGACGGGACTCCCCCGCACCGGAGCGCTCGACCGGCTCCTCGTGGACGATGAAGCCGCGACCGTTGCAGTGCTCGCACGGGGTGGAGAACGCCTCGACGAGGCCCTGCCCCACGCGCTTGCGCGTCATCTGCACCAGGCCGAGCGACGTCACCTCGGCCACCTGGTGGCGGGTGCGGTCACGCCCCAGGCACTCGAGCAGGCGCCGCAGGACGAGGTCGCGGTTGGACTCGAGCACCATGTCGATGAAGTCGATGACGATGATGCCGCCGATGTCGCGCAGCCTCAGCTGGCGGACGATCTCCTCGGCCGCCTCGATGTTGTTGCGGGTGACCGTCTCCTCCAGCGTGCCGCCGGACCCGGTGAACTTGCCGGTGTTGACGTCGATGACCGTCATCGCCTCGGTGCGGTCGATGACCAGCGAGCCGCCCGAGGGCAGCCAGACCTTGCGGTCCATGCCCTTGGCCAGCTGCTCGTCCACCCGGTACTCGGCGAAGACGTCCTTCTCCGAGGTCCAGTGGTGCATGCGGTCCGCGAGGTCCGGCGAGAGGTCCTTGACGTACTGCGAGATCGTCTGCCACGCGCCGTCCCCCTGGACGACGAGGGACTCGAAGTCCTCGTTGAACACGTCCCGCACCACGCGCACGGCTAGCTCGGGCTCGCCCTTGAGCAGCACCGGCGCGCTCTTGGCGCTCTTGGCCTTGGCCTCGATGTCCGCCCACTGCTTCGTCAGACGCTCGACGTCCGCGCGCAGCTGCTCCTCGGTGGCGCCCTCGGCAGCGGTGCGCACGATGACGCCCGCGCCCGCGGGAACGATCTCCTTGAGCAGCTTCTTCAGGCGCGCCCGCTCGTTGTCGGGCAGCTTGCGCGAGATGCCGGTCATGGCGCCGGAGGGCACCAGCACCAGGTGACGCCCGGCGAGGGTGATCTGCGACGTCAGCCGCGCGCCCTTGTGCCCGATCGGGTCCTTCGTGACCTGCACCAGCACGGAGTCTCCGGACTTCAGCGCCTGCTCGATGCGTCGCGGCTGGCCCTCCATCCCGGCGGCGTCCCAGTTGACCTCGCCGGCGTAGAGCACGGCGTTGCGGCCCTTGCCGAGGTCGACGAACGCGGCCTCCATCGAGGGCAGCACGTTCTGCACGCGCCCGAGGTAGACGTTGCCGACCATCGAGGTCTGCGTGTGCCGGGCGACGTAGTGCTCCACCAGGATGCCGTCCTCGAGGACGCCGATCTGGTTCAGGCCGTCCTTCTCCCGCACGATCATCTTGCGGTCGACCGCCTCGCGGCGGGCCAGGAACTCCGCCTCGCTCAGCGTGGGCCGACGGCGGCCGGCCTCGCGTCCCTCGCGACGCCGCTGCCGCTTGGCCTCCAGGCGGGTGGAGCCCTTCAGGGCCGTGACCTCGTCGCGGGCGGTGCGGCCCGTACCCTCGGCCTCGCTCCGGCCGGAACGGCGGCGGCGACGACGACGGCGCGAGCCCGACGTGCCCTCCTCGCCCTCGGCCTCGCCCGGCTCGCCCTCGTCGGACGCCTGCTCGGTGTCCTCGGCGCCAGCGCTCTCGGCGAGCTCCTGCTCCTCGGCGGGCTCGCCCTCCGCCTCGTCCTCGCGCTCGTCACCGTTCTCGGCCTGGCCCCCGCGGTTGCGCCGGCCACGGCCGCCACGACGACGGCGACGACGCCCGCCCGCGGACTCGTCCTCGCCGGAGATCTGCTCCTCGGCCGTCTGGTCGTCCGCGGTCAGGTCCTCGGCGGCCTCGTCCGGCGAGACCTCGACCGACGCCTCGACGCCCTGGCCCTCCGGACGGGTGCCCGGGGCGCCGGCGGGAGCCTGCGCCCGGCGGCGGCGAGGGCGCGCCTTGGACGGGTCCGGGGCCTGGAAGAGCAGGGCGGCGGCCGGGAGCCGCGGCCCCTCCTCCTCCTGCTCGACGGCGGCGCCCGGCGTGGCCGCGGTCTCGGCCTCCTCCGGGGCTTCCTCGTCCTCGTCCTCCACCGCGGCGGCGGCCGGGGCGACCTCCGTCGACTCGGCGACGGGAGCGACACCGAGCTCGGCGAGCACGTCGAGCTTCTGCTCGGGCGCGCGAGCCGGGGCCGACGCCCGGCGGCTGCGCCGCGCACGGGCCGGCTTGACCTCCTCGGTCGGGAGGCCGTCGCCGCTGGCGGCCTCGCCGGTTGCGGCGTCGGTGGTGATGGCGTCGGTGGTGACGGCGTCAGCGTTCGCGGCGGTGGTGGCCGTGCCGGCGGTGGTGGAGGTGGCGTCGGCGGTCGCCGCGTCGGTGGTCCGCTCGAGCAGCGAGGTCACGGCGTCGGCAGCACCGGCCGAGGGCGCCGGGGCGGCAGCCTCCGCGGTCGCAGCCTCGCCCGTGGCGGCGTCAATGGCGGCCTCCTCGCCGGCCTTCTTCGTGGTGCGCCGGGCGGGCGCCTTGCGGGTGCGCTTCGGCTTCTCGGCGACGGGCTCCGCGGCCGTGGTGGCCTCAGCCCCGGTCCCGGCCTCGGCCTCGGCGGCGGGAGTCTCCTGCGCCGTCGTGCCGGGAACGTCGGGCTGTGCCGTCACCTCCGCGGCGACCGGCTCGGCGGCCTTCTTGGTCGTGCGCCGGGCGGGCGCCTTCCGGGTGCGCTTCGGCTTCTCGGCGGCCGCCTCGGCCGCCTTCTCGGCGACGGCGGCCGTGGCCTCCGCCTGCTCGGGCGTGGTGCCGCCCGCAGGGGTGGCGTCAGCGGCGGCGGCCAGCGCGGCACCGGAGCCGCTCGTCTCGGGCTGCTGCCCGCCGGTCCCGCCTGACGCGGCCGGCGCGGTGGCCGGGCTGGTCGCCCGGCGGCTGCGGGTGCGGCGCACCGGCGCCGACTTCGCCTCCGGCTGCTCCGCCGTCGTGCCTTCGTTGTTGTTCTGCTCGTCCATGGGGTATGCCCCTCAACCCCGGTCGCCGTCCACACCCGTCGGCGCCCGTGGGCGGTTCGTCGTCCCCGGCGGCGCCGAGGACGGAAGTCCTGTGGTTACGACCGGGTGCGAGCACCCGAGCGCCGGCGAACGGGCGGCCTTGCCGGCCACCAACTCGGTGGCTCGGTACGACCTCGGTTCTCCGTCCCCTGCTGCAGCGCACTCGCCCGGATGGCGAAGCGGCGCGAGGTGGACGGCACTGAGGCGGTCACGTCGTCGTCGGACCGGAAGACGGGGTGTGGAGCTGCCCTCCGGCCAGGACCAAGTATCGCACAGCGGCCTTCTTCCCACGCCCCGACCCGCCACAGATCGTGACGGACCGTCACCTCCCGGGACCAACGTCCCGGTGCCCCAGGGGTGCCCGCTTCTAGGTTGGAACGCGAAATCTCGGCCGGAACGGGCCGGCCCGACCTCCGTCCCGAAGGGGCACTTCAGGTGGAAGCACTCGACCTGGCACGGTGGCAGTTCGGCGTCACCACCGTCTACCACTTCATCCTCGTCCCCCTCACGATCGGGCTCTCGCCGCTGGTCGCGATCATGCACACCGCCTGGGTGCGCACCGGGAACGAGAAGTGGCACCGGCTGACGAAGTTCTTCGGCAAGGTCCTGCTGATCAACTTCGCCCTCGGCGTCGCCACCGGCATCGTCCAGGAGTTCCAGTTCGGCATGAACTGGTCGGAGTACTCCCGCTTCGTCGGCGACATCTTCGGCGCCCCGCTCGCCATCGAGGCCCTGGCGGCCTTCTTCCTCGAGTCCACCTTCCTGGGCCTGTGGATCTTCGGCGAGGGCAAGCTGCCCAAGTGGCTGCACTCCGCCTGCATCTGGGCGGTCGCCGTGGGCACCAACCTCTCGGCCTACTGGATCCTCGCGGCCAACTCCTGGATGCAGCACCCCGTCGGCGCCGTCTACAACCCGGAGACCGGCCGCGCCGAGCTCGACGGCGTCTCCGGCTTCTTCGAGGTGATGACCAACAACACCCTCGTCGCCGCGTTCTCCCACACCGTCACCTCCGCCTTCCTGGTCGGCGGCACCTTCGTCGCGGGCGTCTGCGGCTGGTGGATCGTCCGCTCGGCCCGGGCCGGGCGCCAGCACGAGGCGAGGCAGGTGTGGCGCACCGGCGCCTACGTCGGCCTCGTCACGATGGTCATCGCCGGTGCGGGCGTCGCCGTGACGGGCGACTTCCAGGGCAAGCTCATGTACGAGCAGCAGCCCGCCAAGATGTCGGCCGCCGAGGCGCTGTGCGAGGGCGAGGAGGCCGCGGCGTTCTCGCTGCTGACGATCGGAGACCTCTCGAACGACTGCGAGAGCGTCCAGCACCTCATCCAGATCCCGGGGCTCACCTCCTTCCTGGGCACCGGCTCCTTCTCCGGCGAGGACAGCTACCTTCCCGGCGTCAACGACATCCAGGAGGAGTACACCGAGCGCTACGCCGACCAGTTCGGCACCGACGTCGACTACGTGCCGAACCTGGCCGTGACCTACTGGTCCTTCCGGCTCATGATCGGGCTGGGCATGGCGTCCCTCCTCCTCGCCGCGGCGGGGCTGTGGGTGCTGCGGAGCGGACGCGTCACCGACACCACGTGGTTCTCCCGGCTGTCACTGGCGGTCCTGCCGCTGCCGTTCCTCGGCGCCTCCTTCGGCTGGATCTTCACCGAGATGGGCCGCCAGCCCTGGGTGGTCCACCCCAACCCCGCCAACCCGGTCGACCAGGTCTACCTGCTCACCCAGGACGGCGTGTCCACCGTGGTCCCCGTCGCGTCCGTGCTCACCTCGCTTGTCGTCTTCACCCTCCTCTACGCCGCCCTCGGCGTGGTGTGGTTCCGGCTGATCCGGCGCTACGTCCGCGAGGGCGTCGAGCCGCTGGCCGCCGACCTGGAGCGGGCCGACGGCGCCGCCGCGCCGGACCGTGGCCGAGCGGACGAGCTTGAGCCGACCCTGTCCTTCTCTTACTGACCCCGCGCCGCTCGCACCGCCGCGCCGCCCGCCCCCGTCGCGCCTGACCGCCCCTCCCGACTGGAGAAGTCATGGATCTCCCCCTCCTGTGGTTCCTGCTCATCGCCGTCCTGTGGACCGGCTACCTCGTGCTCGAGGGCTTCGACTTCGGCGTCGGCATGCTGCTCAAGCCCTTCGCGCGTGACGAGCGGGAGCGCCGGGTGCTGCTGCGCAGCATCGGCCCGGTCTGGGACGGCAACGAGGTCTGGCTGCTCACGGCCGGGGGTGCGACCTTCGCGGCGTTCCCGGAGTGGTACGCGACGATGTTCTCCGGCATGTACCTGCCTCTGCTGATCATCCTGCTGGCGCTGATCGTGCGGATCTGCGCGATCGAGTGGCGCGCCAAGATCGACGACCCCGTCTGGCGCAACCGGTGGGACTGGGCGCACACCGTCGGCGCGTGGGTCCCCGCGGTGCTGTGGGGCGTCGCCTTCGCCAACCTGGTGCAGGGCATGGAGATCGAGGTGGTGGACGGCAACCACCAGCTGGTCGGCGGGTTCTTCTCCCTCCTCACCCCGTTCACCGTCCTCGGCGGCGTCATGACCGCCGTCGTCTTCCTCACCCACGGCGCCGTGTTCCTGGCGCTGAAGACCGACGGCGAGGTCCGCGAGCGCGCCGGCGTCCTCGCGCAGCGCCTCTCGGTGGTCTCCCTCGCCGTCGCGGGCGTCTGGGCGGTCCTCGCGCAGACGCTCTACTCCGCGCACACCCTGACCTGGGTGCCGCTGGCGGTGGCCGCCGCGGCGCTGGTCGGCGTGGTCGTGGCCACGCGCGCGCGCCGGGAGGGCTGGGCGTTCGTGCTCAACGCCGTCGCGATCGTCGCCGCCGTGGTGCTCATCTTCGGCGTCATGTACCCCAACGTCATGCCGTCCTCGATCGACCCCGCGTTCTCGCTCTCCATCCACGAGGCGGCCTCCACCGAGGCAACGCTGACCGTCATGAGCGTGGTGGCGCTCCTGCTGGTCCCGGTCGTGCTGGCCTACCAGGGCTGGACGTACTGGGTGTTCCGCAAGCGCATCAGCACGGACGAGATCCACGGGCACGAGGGCCTGCCGCCGGCGGAGGCGCGCGGCGCCGGGCAGGCCACGGGGGCACACTGACCCGGTGAGGCCTCTCGACCCGCGGCTCCTGAAGCACGCCCACGCCGCGCGCCGCTACATCGCGGTCACCGCCGTCACCGGGTTCGCCACCGCGGCCCTGGTGATCGCCCAGGCGCTGCTGATCTCCCGTGCCGCCGCGCCGGTGGTCGAGGGAACGGCCGGGTGGGATCACGCCGCTCCCCTGGTCGCGGTGCTGGCCGGCGTGTTCGTGACCCGGTTCGTGGTGCTGGTCGTCCAGGAGTCGCTGGCGCACCGCGCCGCGCGGGACGTCGTCGCGGACCTGCGCGAGCAGGTTCTCACCCGCGCCGTGGCGCTGGGTCCGCGCTGGCTGGGCGGCCACGGCGCGCAGGTGACCACGCTGGCCACCCGCGGGCTGGACGACCTCGAGCCGTACTTCGTGCGCTACCTGCCCCAGCTGCTGCTCGCCGCCACGGTCACCCCGGCGACGATCGCCGTCGTCCTGGGCCTCGACCTCTCCTCCGCGCTCATCATCGTGGTGACCATCCCGCTGATCCCGGTGTTCATGTGGCTGATCGGCGTGCTGACCCAGCGCTTCGCGGCCGAGAAGCTCGTGGCCATGGAACGCCTCGGCGGGCAGCTCCTGGACCTGCTCGCCGGGCTCTCCACGCTCAAGGCGCTCGGCCGCGAGCACGGTCCGGGCCGGCGCGTGGGCGAGCTCGGACGGGCGTACACGCGCACCACCATGGCCACCCTGAAGGTCGCGTTCCTCTCCGGGGCGGTGCTGGAGTTCCTCGCCTCGATCTCCGTGGCGCTGGTGGCGGTGACCATCGGCATGCGCCTGGTGTACGGCGACGTCGACCTCACCACCGCCCTCGCCGTCCTCATGCTGGCCCCGGAGGTCTACAAGCCGCTGCGCGAGGTCGGCGCCCAGTTCCACGCGGCCGCCGACGGCGTCGCCGCCGCCGAGGAGGCGTTCGGGATCCTCGACCAGCACCCGCCCGCCGCGGGCACCGCACCGGCGCCCGACCTGCGCCGCACCGACGTCGTCCTCGACGGCGTCACCGTCCTCGCCCCCGGACGCGGCCTGCTCGCGCCGTGGCGGCTCAGCGCGCGGCTCCGACCGGGCCGCGTGGTCGCCCTGGTCGGTCCGTCCGGGGCGGGCAAGACGACCGCCGCCTCCGTCGTGCTCGGGCTGCTCCGCCCCGACGACGGCACCGTCCACCTCGTCCCCTCGGACGACGGCGGCGCCGCGGGCCTCGCTATGGACGACGTCGAGCCCGCGTCCTGGCACCGCCAGGTCGCCTGGGTGCCGCAGCGCCCGGTCATCGTGCCGGGCACCGTCCGCGCCAACGTGCTCGGCTCGGACACCGCCGTCGTCGACGGCCGGGTCGAGGCGGCCGCCGCAGCGACCGGTCTCGACGCGGTCCTTGCCGAGCTCCCGGCCGGGTGGGACACCCCGCTGGGCCACGGCGGGGCGGGCCTGTCGGTCGGTCAGCGGCAGCGCCTCGCGCTGACCGGTGCCCTCCTCGGCGACCAGCCGCTCGTGGTCCTCGACGAGCCCACCGCCCACCTCGACGCCGCGTCCGAGCAGCACGTCCTCGACACGGTCGCAGCGCTGCGCGACGCGGGGCGCACCGTCCTCGTCATCGCCCACCGGTCGGCGCTCGTCGGGATGGCCGACGACGTCGTCACGGTCGTGGCGCGGCCCGTTCCCGAGGGGGCCGACGCCGCCTTCGTCGATGCCGACGCCGACGCCGACGCCGACGCCGACGCCGACGCCGACCGTATCGATGCCGATGCCGCCGCCCCCGTCGATGCCGACGCCGACGCCCCTGCCTATGCCGACGGGGCCGGGCGCGCCGACACGGTCGCCGACGGCCCCCACCCGGTCGGCCCCAGACCCGCGCCCGACCGGGGAGACGCCGACCTCCCGGGCAGCCGCTCCGGAGCGGCCCGATGACCGCCGTCGACGCCTCCGCCGTCCCCGACTCCGTCGTCCCGGCGGGCGAGCGCGGGGTCCTGCCCGCCGCCGAGCGCCGGGCGCTGCGCCGCGCCGTCGGCCTCCTCGACCTCGACCGGGTACGCCTGCTCTGGGCGGTCCTCGCCGGAAGCGCGGGCCTGGCCAGCGGTATCGCGCTGACCGCGACCGCCGCCTGGCTCATCGCCCGCGCCTCGCAGATGCCCCCGGTTCTCGAGCTCTCGGTCGCCGCCGTCGCGGTGCGCACCTTCGGCATCTCCCGCGCCCTCCTGCGCTACCTCGAGCGCCTCGCCTCCCACCTCGTGGCACTGCGCGGCATGGCGACCCTGCGGGAGCGCGTCTACACCACGCTCGCGGCGGGCCGGGCGGACGCCGTCGCGGGCCTGCGCCGCGGGGATCTTCTCGCCCGCACCGGTACGGACGTGGACGCGGTGGGGGACGTCGTGGTCCGGGCCCTGCTGCCGGCCGTCGTGGCCGCGGTGGTGGGCGCCGGGTCGGTGGTGCTCGTGGCGTGGCTGAACCTCGGCGCCGGCCTGGTCCTGGCCGTCTGCCTCCTGGTGGCCGGCGTCGCCGGCCCGTGGCTAACCATGCGCGCGGCGCGCCTGGCGGAGGGAGCCGCGACCGCGGCCCGCGCGGAGATCAGCGCGACCGCCATGACGATGGTCGACGGCGCCGCCGAGCTGACCGTCTCCGGGCGCCTGCGGGACGTGCGCGCCTCCCTGCGCGGGACCGAGCGCGACCTGGCCCGCGCCAAGGACGCCGCGGCCCGCCCGGCCGCCCTCGCCGCGGGGGTGGACACGCTCGCCATGGGCGCCGCCGTGCTCGGCTCGCTGGTGCTCGGCATCCCGGCCACCGTGGCGGGCAGCATGGAGGCCGTCGAGCTGGCCGTCATCGTGCTGACCCCGCTCGCCGCGTTCGAGGGCACCGCGATGCTCGGGCCCGCCGCGGTCCAGCTGGTGCGCTCGAGCGGCTCGGCCGTGCGGATCATGGAGCTGCTCGACCGGGCGGGGGACGACGCCGGTACCGCCGCGAGCCGCGCCTCGTCGGAGAACGCCGAGGTCACGAGCCGCCCCACCACTGGCCGCCCCACCGCTGGCCGCCCTCCCGCTGGCAGCGCGACTGCTGGCCCCCCTCCCGTTGGCACCGCGACCGCGGGCGTTGCGTCTCCCGTCGGGGGCGCCGTTCACATCGCCACGTCACCCGTCACCGCGTCACCCATCACCGCGTCACCCGTCGGTGACGCCACTCCCCCGCCCGGTCCGCACCTGGCCGCCCGAGGGCTCGCCGTCGGCTGGCCGGGAGGCCCCGTCGTCGCCGAGGGCATCGACCTCGATCTCTCCCCCGGACGGGCCCTCGCCGTCGTGGGTCCGAGCGGGATCGGCAAGACGACCCTCCTGCTCACGCTCGCGGGGCTCCTGCCCCCGCGCGCGGGCACGGTCGAGCTCAACGGGGTCCCGGTGTGGGAGACGGACCGGCAACGGGTGAGCGCCGACGTGGCCCTCACCGCCGAGGACGCGCACGTCTTCGGCACCACCGTGCTCGAGAACCTCCGGGTCGCGCGCGGCGACGTCACGGCGGACGAGGCCACCCGCCTGCTGGGGCGGGCCGGTCTGGGCGACTGGCTGGCGGGCCTGTCCGACGGCCTGGGCACGATGCTCGGCCCGGACGCCGCCACGGTCTCCGGCGGCGAGCGCCGCCGCCTTCTCCTCGCGCGTGCGCTGGCCAGCCCCGCGCGGCTCCTGCTCCTGGACGAACCCGGCGAGCACCTCGACCCCGCCACCGCGGACCGGCTCCTGACCGACCTCCTCCGGACCGGCGCCGACGACGGCGACGGCGACGCCTCGCGCGGCGTCGTGCTCGTCACCCACCGTCTCTCCCCGCTGGGCGCCGCGGAGGAGGTGATCGTCCTGGGCGCGCGGAACGACCGACCGGCTACGGTTCTCGCGCGGGGGACGCACGAATCTCTCCGCGCCGACGTACCGGCCTACCGCTGGGCCCTGGAGCAGGAGGAGCACCGATGAGCATCGACGACGCCGCCCGCTGCCCCGTGGCGCACGGTGGCGCGGGTTCGCCGGCTCCCGGCACGGCGGCCGCGACGGGGGCGACAGGCGCGCCGCGCCGCGCGCGGGGTGACCTGAGCCGTCGTCCCGACGACCGGCCCTACACCGGGCCGGCGAAGGCGGTCGACGCCGCCGGCGCGTCCGCCGACACGCGGCCCCACACCCTCGCCACGAACACGTCGTCGCTGCTCGGCGCCGCGCTGAACCTGACCGCTCAGCTCGACGTCAGGGAGGCCCTGCGGCACTTCGTCGACCGGGCCGCGCGGCTCACCGGGGCGCGGTACGCCGCCCTCGGCGTGCTCGACAACCGCGGGGAGACCACGGCGTTCGTCCAGGTCGGCATGACGGAGGCGGAGCAGGAGATCCTCGGCCACCCGCCGCGCGGGAACGGCGTCCTCGGCGCCATCCCGGTGGACGGTCCGCTGCTGCTCGAGGACCTCACCGAGCACCCCGACTTCGGCGGGTTCCCCGAGGGGCACCCGCCCATGCACTCCTTCCTCGGCGTCCCCGTCCGGGTCCAGGAGAAGGTCTACGGCCGGCTGTACCTGGCGGAGAAGGACGGCGGGTTCACCCAGCGTGACGCCGAGGACATGATGAGCCTGGCGGAGGCAGCCGCGGTCGCCGTCGAGAACGCCCGGCTGTACACGGAGGCCCGCAACCGCGAGCGCTGGATAGCCGTGAGCCAGGACATCACCACAACCCTCCTCGAGGGCACCGAGGAGGAGGAGGCGCTCGAGATGATCGCCGCCCGCCTCCGCGAGGTGGCCGAGGCGGACACGGCGTTGATCGTCCTGCCCTCGGTCGGGACCTCGTGGGTCTGCGAGATCGCGGACGGGTACCGCGCCGGGCAGCTGGTGGGCCTGGTGTTCCCCCCGGACGGGCGAGCCATGACGGTGCTCAAGGAGGGCACCGGCATGATCGTCGACTCCCTCACGCGGCTCCGGACGCTCAGGCTGAACGAGCTCGCCCACTTCGGTCCGGCGCTCTACGCGCCGATGATGCTCCGCGGCGAGGGTCGCGGCGTCATCCTGCTGCTGCGGCGCGTGGGCGAGCCGGAGTTCGACCGGTCCGACCTGATGATGGCGGAGTCCGTCGCCGGGCAGGCCGCGCTCGCCCTGGAGCTGGCCGCCGCCCGGCACGCGCAGGACGTCGCCTCGCTCCTGGACGAGCGCGCGCGCATCGCCCGCGACCTGCACGACCTGGCCATCCAGCAGCTCTTCGCGACCGGCATGCAGCTCGCCTCCGCGCGCACAGCGATGGCCGAGCGGGGCGAGCACGCGCTCGCGAACCTCCTGGAGGAGTCGCTCACCAGCGTCGACGAGTCCGTCAAGCAGATCCGCGCGATCGTCCACTCGCTGCGCGAGCCGGACGCGGCGGTCGTCCTGGTCGAGCGGCTGCGCCGGGAGGCCTCTCTTGCGCGGACGTCCCTGGGCTTCGCGCCGTCCCTGATCATCGAGGTGGACGGCACGCCGATCACCGACGACCAGGCACAGGCCGACCTGATCACCCAGATCGACGACCGGGTCGGTGCCGACATCGCGGACGACGTCGTCGCCGTCGTGCGCGAGGGAATGGTCAACGCCGCGAAGCACGCCAAGGCGTCGTCGGTGCGGGCGCACGTGAGCGTGCTCGGGAGCGGGTTCACCGGAAGGATCGTCGTCGACGTCACCGACGACGGGCTGGGAGTACCACCCTCCCTCTCCCGCAGGTCAGGCCTGGGCAACCTCGCCGCACGCGCCCGGCGGCACGGCGGCACGTTCTCCATCGGCCGCACCGAGTCGGGCACCGGCTCACAGGTGAGCTGGCAGGTGCCGCTCACCTGAGTCGTCGGTCTACCTGAGTCGTCCGTCGATCCGCGGGCTCGCCCGACCTTCCCGGCCGCTCACTCACCCCGAGCCGCCGGCGACCGTGAGGACAGCGATCTGGGCTGAGGACAGCAGATCAGGACGCGGCCTTCGGCTGAGATGGCGGTCCTCACTCGTTGCGCAGCGGCGGGAATCGACGCTTCATCCCCAGGCCCGAGATATCCACGGGGCCGGCGGAGCGGTCAGTGCCGACGTCGGCACACGCTGCACGCTGTGGGAATGGACATCCGACAGCACGTACGGCCCGCTCTGCCCACGGTCTATCTGGTGCGCGACCACGGTGCCGAAGCGGTCCGGGCCGGAGTCCGCGAGGGCCGCCTGGTCCGCGTCCGGCCCGGCGCCTACGTCGACACCGTGGCCGACGAAACCCCGTGGGCCCGCCGTGAACGGCTTCTCCTGGCGCGATGCGTGGCCGCCTCCCGTCAGCTCGGGCCGGAGCACGTGGTGAGCCACACCGCAGCCGCGCTGCTGCACGGCTGCCGACTCTGGCGCATTGGCGACGACGTGCACGTCAGCCGGCCGGGCACGGTCACCAACCATCGTTCGCCGTTCGTCCGGCGGCACCGCGCCGTCGTGCCGGCCGACGACGTGACGACTGTCGGCGGGATCCGTGTGACCAGCCTGGAGCGAACGATCGTGGACTGTGCGCTCACCCTCCACCCGCGGGACGCGCTCGTCGTCGTCGACAGCGCGATGCGCCTCCTGACGCTCCCCGACCGCTGGCGCCGACCTGAGTCCGACCGCCGCATCGAGGACCTCAGGCTGCTCCTCTCCGAGCGGCTGGAGGCTCGCGCGGCCCGCCGCGGCAAGCCCACCGCACGCTCGGTCCTGGCGCACGCAGACCCGTTCGCGGAGTCAGCACCTGAGTCGGTCCTGCGCTGGATCGCCGTGTCCAGAGGCCTCCCCCGGCCTGTCTCTCAGTTCCGGGTGGAGACCGTTCGTGGGACGTTGTTCAGCGACATGGGCTGGACTGTCGAGCGCGTCGCTCAAGGTGCCAGGGACAGCGCCTTCACCGTTCACGCCGAGTTCGACGGCCGGGTGAAGTACCGCGGTACCGACGGAGTTGCTGCCGCCAGAGCAGTGGTCGACGAGAAGCTCCGGGAGGACGCGCTCCGAGAGAGGGGCGACAGGGTCCGGCGGTTCGTCACCGAGGACCTCAGCCACCAGGCGCGCACCTTCGAACGTCTCTGCAGCGCCTTCCCACGATCGGTCACCGCGAGGTTTCGACCCGTGCCGGAGCTGATGCCACCGCCGGGCAGAACAGGCGAGGCGAGCTGACGAAGCAAGGTGTGCGGAGCCTGCGGCGGCTGACGCGTCGCTGCAGCCGTGCCCGTGAAGACCGACGTTCCAGGCCATGACAGCCGAACGGGCATCGGTCCTCAGCCGAAAAGGCGGTCCTCAAGGAGCACCGGCCCTCAGCGAAAGGCGGTCCTCAGGGAGCACCGGCCCTCAGCGAAAGGCGGTCTCCAGAGGCAGCGGTCCTCAGCGCAGACGGCGGCCCTCAGAGGAACCGCAGTCTCCGAACGGGACTCAGCCGCGCCAGCCGGCGGCCCGCTGGCCGGCGACCCAGGCCGCGACCTGCGTGCGGCGCTGCAGGCCCATCTTGCTCAGCAGCGAGGTGATGTGGTTCTTGACCGTCTTCTCGGCCACACCCAGGCGCTCGCCGATCTCGCGGTTCGACAGTCCGTCGCCGATCAGGTCGAGCACGCGGCGCTCCGAGGGCGTGAGGTCCGCCGTCGGGTCCTCGTGGTCGGCGCGGCGGCGCGTCACGGTCCGCTCGTCCAGCAGGGTCCGACCGGCCGCGACCGCCTTGACGACCTCGGCGATCTCGGCGCCGCGCACCGTCTTGAGCAGGTAGGCCTTGGCGCCGGCCTCGAGCGCCTCGGCGAGGGCGTCGTCGTCGTCGAAGGAGGTCAGCACGATCGGCCGCGCACCGGGCACCTTGTCGCGCAGGGTGCGGACGATGTCGATGCCGGTGCCGTCGGGCAGCTGGAGGTCGACGAGCAGGACCTCGGGCCGGACCAGCTCGGCGCGGCGCACCGCCTCGGCGACCGAGCCGGCCTCGGCGACGACGGTCAGGCCGTCGGCGCGGTCGACGATCTCCGCGATGCCTCGCCGCACCACCTCGTGGTCGTCGATGATCATCACGCGGATGTCGCGCGGCTGCTGAGAGTCCTGAGCGTTCGGCACCCCCCGAGACTACCCAAGACCGGCGGTTTTCTGCGCATCCCCAGGTCTGCGAGCCGAACCGTGGCGAGGCTCCGTACGGTCGGGGCGGCAGCGGGCGCGCGACACACCCGGTCAGCGCGGGAGCGCGGGACGGCGCTGGCAGCGCGGGCAGGAGAAGGAGCCGCGGTTCATGAACTCCTCACGGCGCACGAGTGCGCCGCACCGCGGGCACGGCCGGCCGGCCCGGCCGTAGACCGCGAGGGAGCGCGCGAAGAACCCGGCTGCGCCGTCGACGTCGACGTACAGGGCGTCGAACGACGTCCCGCCGACGGCGAGCGCCTCCCCCATCACGTCCGTGGCGGCGTCGAAGAGGGCGCGGAGCCGGTCGGGACGGAGCACGTCGGTGCGGCGGGCCCCGTGCAGGCGGGCGCGCCAGAGCGCCTCGTCGGCGTAGATGTTGCCGACGCCGGAGACGAGCGTCTGGTCCAGCAGCGCGCGCTTGATCTCGGTGCGGCGGGCGCGGGTCCGGCGCACGAGGTCGGCGCGGTCGAGCGCCGGGTCGAGCAGGTCGCGGGCGATGTGGGCGACCGGGGTGGGCACGACGGCGGCGTCGCTGCCGAGGCCGCCGGGCGCGCCGTCGGCCGTCGGAACGGTGTCCACGGCCATCACGTGGCCGAAGGTGCGCTGGTCGACGAACCACAACTGACCGCCGTCGACGAGGTCGATGCGCACGCGCAGGTGGGCGGTGGTGAGCGGGATGTCACGCACGATGGTCGGCGGCAGGGTGGCGGTGAGGTCGGCGGGCCGCTCGCCGTCGGCGAGGACGTCGGCCGCGTCCGCGAGGAAGGCGTCCGACGGGTCCGTCCCGGGGGCCCGGCGGGCGCCCTCGGGCTCCTGCACGAGCAGCTGCCCGCTCATGCCCAGGTGGACCACCAGGGCCTGGTCCGGCGGCGCCCCGGGCCCCTCGCCCAGCGTCAGCCACAGGTACTTGCCGCGGCGCACGGCGGCCGTGAACTGCTGCCCGGCGAGCCGGTCGGCGAGCTCGCGCGCCCCGCCAGGCTGGCGTCGCACGCTGCGCGGGTGACGGACCTCGACGGCGGCCACAGGCCGGCCCAGCACACGGCCGGCCAGGCCGCGGCGGACGGTCTCGACCTCGGGAAGCTCGGGCACGTCGGCTCAGGCGGGCTCGCCGTCGCCGGCGGTGGCCACCGGCTGGCCGGCGAGGCGGGCGTAGGTGTCCTCGGCGGCGTTCTGCTCGGCCACCTTCTTCGAGCTGCCCACCCCGCGGCCGTGCTCCTCCCCGTCCAGCACGACCGTCGCCGTGAACGTCCGCGCGTGGTCGGGGCCCGTCCCGGTGACCACGTACGTGGGTGCGCCGAGCCCCCGCTCGGCGGTGAGCTCCTGCAGCGAGGTCTTCCAGTCCAGCCCCGCGCCCAGGTTCGCCGCCTGCGTCAGCAGCGGCCCGACGAGCCGCTCGACGACGGCGCGTGTGTGCTCCAGGCCGTGGCACAGGTAGGTCGCGCCGATCAGGGCCTCGACGGTGTCGGAGAGGATGGAGTCCTTCTCCCGGCCGCCGGTGACGAGCTCGCCGCGCCCGAGGAGGATGTAGCCGCCGAGGCCGATCTCCCGCGCCACCGACGCGAGCGCCTTCTGGCTCACCGTGGCGGCGCGCATGCGGGCCAGGTCGCCCTCGGACTCGTCGGGGTGGGTGCGGTAGAGCCGTTCGGTGACGATGATCCCGAGGACGGAGTCGCCCAGGAACTCCAGCCGCTCGTTGGTCGGGATGCCCCCGGCCTCGTGGGCGAAGGAGCGGTGCGTCAGCGCCAGGACCAGCAGCTCGGGGTCGATCGCCGTCCCCAGTGCGGCGGTGAGGGTCTCCACGTCCTGCCGTGCGGGCGCCTCGGGCTGGGCGTCGGACCTCCGTCGACGAGCGCCGCTCACCGCTCGCCGTCCTTCGTCTCGCCCTTCTCCTGCAGCAGGCTCCCCAGCGCGGACCAGCGCGGGTCGAGCTGCTCGTGGTGGTGGCCGGGCTCGAGGTCGTCCATCCGCTCACCGCACGCGGGGCAGAGCCCACCGCAGTCGGGCCGGCACAGCGGCTGGAAGGGCAGGGCGAGGACGACGGCGTCGCGCAGCGTCGTCTCGAGGTCGATGAGCTCGCCGTCGACGGCGGGCAGGTCCTCGGCCTCCTCGTCGCCCTCCTGGACCAGCGAAGCCTTGGTGCTCGCGTAGTAGAAGAGCTCGGAGATCTCCACCTCGAGGTCCTGGTCGAGGTCGCGCAGGCAGCGCACGCACTCCCCGTGCAGGCCGACCGCGGCGGTGCCCGTCACGAAGACCCCGTCCATCACGGCCTCGAGCCGGAGATCCAGCTCGACGTCGGAGCCCTCGGGGACGCCGATGACCTCCGTGCCGAGGTCGGCGGGGGCGGGGACGGTGCGCTCGACGGTGCGCATCGTCCCGGCTCGGCGGCCGAGCTCGTGCGTACTCATCACGAGCGGCGATCGGGCGTCCATGACACTCCTTGCAGCAGCCGCGCGGTGCGCGGGAGGACCGGTGAACGGGCCCCGCGCCGGTGCCGGCTCCCGAGAGCGCCGCCGGGTGGGACCAGCGTTCGATGCTACCCACGCCGGGCGGTCCGCGCGCGAGCCGGGGTCCGCGCGCGAGCCGGGGTCCGCGCGCGAGCCAGGGGCCGGGCGTGGGTCAGGGTCCCGGTGCGGCCTGAGTCCGGGCGCGCAGCCGGGAGCGGGCGGGCCGGGCGGGCCCGCCCGGGTCACTCCTCCGCAGCGACGGCGACCCGGCCGGCGCGGGCGGAGAGGGCCTCGCGGCCCGCGCGCACCTGCGTGCTGATCGAGTTCAGGTCGATCTCGAACTGGGCGAGCTGGCGGTCGCAGTAGTCGTTGGCGTCCGCGGCCAGCTTGGCCGCCTTCGCCTCCGCGTCCCGGACGATCTGCTCCGCACGCTCCTCGGCCAGCCGCACGACGTTCTCCTCGCTGACGAGCTCCTCGGCGCGGACGCGGGCCTCCTCGACGATCTTGTCCGCCCGCTGACGGGCACGCTCCACCATCGCGTCGGCGTCGGCCACGATGTCGTCCGCGGTCTGGATCTCCTCGGGGACCACGGCGCGCGCGGCGTCGAGCAGGTCGAGGGCCTCGGCGCGGTTGACCAGCACCGAGGCGGACATCGGCATGGCCCGTGCCGCGGTGACGAGCTCGGTGAGCTCGTCGAGGATGGAGATGAGCGAGGCGCCGTCCTCGGCGTGCTGCTCGGCGGAGGCGTACTGCTGGCTGGCGGTCATCGTGCTTCTCCTGAGTTGCTCAGCGCCCGGTGCAGCGCGGCGGCGACGGCGGACGGGACGAGGTCGGAGACGTCGCCGCCGTGCTGGGCGATGTCCTTGACGAGGGACGAGGCGACGTGGGCGAGCGCGGGGTCGCCCATCACGAAGACGGTCTCCACCCCGGTGAGGTGGCGGTTCATGAGGGCCATGGCGTGCTCGGCGTCGAAGTCGGCGGCACCGCGCAGCCCCTTGACGATGGCGGTCGCCCCGACGTCGGCGCAGTACTGCGCAAGCAGCCCGGGCACGAGCTCGACCCGGACGCCGTCGAGACCGGTGACGGACTCGCGGGCCAGGGCGAGGCGTTCCTCGGCGTCGAAGAGGTACCGCTTCGCGGGGTTGTGCGCCACGGCCACCACGACCTCGTCGAACATCGCGCGCGCCCGCCGCACGGCGTCGAGGTGGCCCAGCGTGATGGGGTCGAACGACCCCGGGCAGACCGCGAGGCTCATCGCCGCTCCACTTGGACCATGCGATTCACGGTAGCGGGCCGGACCACGAAGTCTGCGTTACGACGCGGGCGGCGCGTCACCGGCCGGGGCGGCGAACCAGACCTGGGTGTCGCCGTAGCGTCGGGCGTCGGTCGGCCGCAGCCCGGCCGGCCACGCGGGCTCGGGGCTGCGGCGGGACCGTTCGACGACGACGACGGCGTCCCGGTCCAGCCAGGGGGCCGGTCCCGGTGGGGCGGGCTGGTCGGGGTCCTCGCTGCCCCGCGCCGCGAGCAGCGCCAGGACCTCCCCGAGAGCCTCCTCGGTCACGTCGTACGGCGGGTCGAGCAGCACGAGGTGGGCGGGCGCCGCGCCGCGGGCCGGGGCCGAGGCGAGGTAGGTCTCCACCCGTTGCGCGACGACGTCGACCTCCCGCAGCCCGAGCGCCTTGGCGTTGCGGCGGCACAGGTCGGCCGCCGGGCGGGCGGCCTCGACGAGCGTCACCCGCTCGGCGCCCCGGCTCGCCGCCTCGAGCCCGAGGGCCCCGGACCCGGCGTAGAGGTCGAGGACCCGTGCGCCGCCGACCACGCCCAGGTGGTCGAGGCGGGAGAAGAGAGCCTCTCGTACCCGTTCGGAGGTGGGCCGGGTGCCGCTGCGCGGCACCTGGAGGGTCCGGCCACCCGCGGTGCCGGCGACGATCCTGGTCACCGGGTCAGCGTAGTGACGCACGCACCGCGCCCGTCCGGCGGGGCGGCAGGTCAGGCGACCGGAGATCGCCGTGCCGAGCGCCCGGACCAGCCGCAGGCCAGGTGTCCGGCGAGGCGGCGTGCCGCGGCAGGCGGGGGGCGGCGCAGTCTGCCCGCTCAGGCCGCGGCGCCCACCTTGCCGCGTCTGCCGGCCACCTCGACGACGGCACCCGCCTTGACCACGGTGTCCACCGGGACGGTGACGCCCGCTCCGATCCGCGCGTCCGCGCCGACACGGACCCGCGTGCCGAGGGTCGCTCCGCGGCCGACGACGGCACCCGGACCGACGTGGGCGTCCGCCCCCACGACGGCCTTGGCGGCGACGGCGGCACGCCGGTCGATCCACGCGCCCGCACTCACGCGAGCGCCGGCGCCCACCCGGGCACCGGGGTCGACGTAGGCCCCGGCGGCGACGAAGGCCGTCGGGTGGACGCGCGCGCTGGACTCGACGAGGCCACCGCCGTTCGCGTGGTGGAAGTACCGCAGGACGGTGCCGTCGTCGTCCTCCAGCTCGACATGCGTGGGCCGCATGCTGATCCCTCCCCCGGGATTGACTCAGGGATGTTCTGTACACCTGTCCTAACGCGCGAGCAGGTCAAAGGATTCCAAAAATGATGCGCCCTGCTCGCCGGCTCCGCTCGCGCACGCCGGGCGCCTGCGGCGGCGTCTGGCCCTTGACGGTCCGGCCGACGTACGGTGATCGGACGCGCACCCCCCGTTGTGCGCGGGTCGGAAAAGTCGGAGGTCCCCCATGCCCGTGCCCGTGTCAGTGCTCGACCTCGCCACCGTCCGGCCGGGCGGGAGCGTGCGGGAGACGTTCGACGCCAGCGTGGCGCTGGCCCGGGACGCGGAGCGATGGGGCTACCGGCGGTACTGGTTCGCCGAGCACCACAACATGCCGACCATCGCCTCCTCCGCCACGGCCGTGCTGATCGGGCACATCGCCGGCAGCACCTCAACCATCCGGGTCGGTGCCGGCGGCATCATGCTGCCGAACCACTCGCCGCTGGTGATCGCCGAGCAGTTCGGCACGCTGGAGACGCTCTATCCCGGCCGCATCGACCTCGGGCTCGGCCGCGCGCCGGGCGGGGACATGGCGATGCTCCAGGCGCTGCGCCGTCACCCCACCGACTCCGACCGGTTCCCGCAGGACGTCGTGGAGCTGCAGTCGTTGCTCGGCCCCGCCCGCCCCGGCCAGACGGTGCGCGCGACGCCCGGCACAGGCACCGAGGTCCCGCTGATCATCCTCGGCTCCTCGCTGTTCGGCGCGAAGCTCGCCGCCGCCCTGGGGCTGCCCTACTCGTTCGCCTCGCACTTCGCACCGAACGCCCTGGTCGACGCGGTCAGCACGTACCGGCGGGAGTACCGGCCCTCCGACGCGAACCCCGAGCCCTACGTCATCGCGGCCATGAACGTCTTCGCCGCCGACACCGACGTCGAGGCGCACGAGCTGTACCACTCGGCACTGCGCGCGAACGCCGGCCGGCTCACGCGCAGCGGCCTGCCGCTGTCGGACGAGGACGCCGACGCCGTCCTCGCCTCGCCCGCCGGCGACCAGATCCGCCACATGCTCCGCTACTCCGCCGTCGGCTCCCCGGCCACGGTCCGCGAGCAGGTCGAGCAGTTCGCGGCGCACGCGCAGGCGGACGAGATCATCGTCGCCTCCAACACCCCGACCGCGGAGGCGCGACGCCGCTCCTACGAGCTCCTCGCGGAGGCCCTCGAGCTGCCGGCCGGCGCAACGACTGGGTCGACGGACGGGCGGACAGGCACCCCCTAGACGACCACGAGGGACACGGTCTGCACGAGGACCCGGGTCCTCACGAGTGCCCGGATCCTCACGAGCGAACCGGTCTGCAGGAGCGCCCGGGCCGCCCCACCGGCAAGAAGCTCGTCGACGCCCGCCCCGGCGCCGCTCTCTGCTCGCTCACGTGCGCTCGAGGTACGCCGCGGCGTCCTCGTCGATCGACTCGGCGACCATGCGGGCGAGACCGGGCTCGGAGTCCAGGGCGGGGTCGTGGGCCACGAGCTCACGGGCGGCGGCCCGCGCGGCGTCGATGATGTCCGCGTCCTGCAGCACGCGCAGCAGCCGCAGCGAGCTGGACCGGCCGGACTGGGTGGCGCCCAGGACGTCGCCCTCGCGCCGGAGCTTCAGGTCGGTCTCGGCGAGCTCGAACCCGTCGGTGGTCGCGGCGAACGCGGCCAGACGTTCGAAGGAGCCGGAGTCCGGGTGCGCGGCCGTCACCGCGAGGCACATGCCGGGCTTGGTCCCGCGCCCGACCCGGCCGCGCAGCTGGTGGAGCTGGGACAGACCGAACCTGTCGGCGTCGAGGACGACCATCACCGTGGCCTCCGGGACGTCCACGCCCACCTCGATGACCGTGGTGGATACCAGCACCGGGGTCCGGCCGGCCGCGAAGTCCGCCATCGCGGCGTCCTTGGTGTCGGTGGGCAGCTGCCCGTGCATCTCGCCGATCGCCACGCCCGCCAGCGCGGGGGTCTGCCGAAGCAGGGCGGCGACCTCCTCGACGGAGGCGAGCGGCCGGCGCGGCTCCGCCGCCTCGTCCAGGGCGAAGAGCTCGTCCGAGCCGTCGTCGGAGAAGCCGTCCTCGGTGGCGTCGCCGCCGTTCTCGCCCGCCGTGATCCGCGGGCACACGACGTAGGCGCGGCCCCCGGCCTCGACCTCCTCGCGGACGCGCTCCCAGGTGCGCTCGACCCACCGGGGCCGGTCCGCGGGGACGATGTTGGTGCTCACGCCCGCCCGTCCGGCCGGCAGCTCACGCAGGGTGGACGTCTCGAGGTCACCGAAGCTGGTCATCGCCACGGTCCGCGGGATCGGCGTCGCCGTCATGACCAGCAGGTGCGGCGTGGCGCGGCCCTTGGCCCGCAGGGCGTCGCGCTGCTCCACGCCGAAGCGGTGCTGCTCGTCGACGACGACGAGGCCGAGGTCGGGGATCTGGACCACCTCGCTGAGGAGCGCGTGCGTGCCGATGACGATCCCCGCCTCGCCCGAGGCGGCGGCGGCGAGCGCCTTGCGGCGGGCGGCGGCGCCCATCGACCCGGTCAGCAGGACCACCCGGGTGCCCTCCTCGGCCCCGCCCAGCATGCCTGCCTCGGCGAGGGGGCCGAGCAGGCCGGTGATGGAGCGGTGGTGCTGCTGGGCGAGGACCTCGGTGGGGGCCAGGAGCGCGGCCTGGCCCCCACCGTCGACCACCTGGAGCATCGCGCGCAGCGCGACGACGGTCTTGCCCGAGCCGACCTCGCCCTGCAGCAGCCGCATCATCGGGACCGGTGCGGCGATCTCCCGCTCGAGCACCGCCGCCACCTCCCACTGCCCGGCGGTGAGCTCGAAGGGCAGGCGGGCCTCGAACGCGTCGCGGATGCCCCCGCCCCGGGGCTCGTAGGCCGTCGCGGCGTCGGACAGGGTGGCGGCGCGGCGCTGGGCGAGCGCGGTCTGGAGGACGAAGGCCTCCTCGTGGCGGAACCGCCGGCGCGCGCGCTGCCAGTCCTCCGGGGTGCGGGGGGCGTGCAGCCCGCGCAGGGCGGTCATCACGTCGGGCAGGTCGTGCTCCCGGCGGTAGGCGGCCGGCAGCGCCTCGGGGACGTCCTCGGCCGTGAGCGGGCGCAGCACGGTCTCCACCGCCTTCTCGATCTGCCAGCTGGCGATGCTCGCGCTCGCCGGGTAGATCGGGATGGGCCAGTCGACCTTCTGCACGGCGGCGAACTCGTCGTCGAGGTCGTCGAAGGTCTCGTAGTTCGGGTGCGTGAGCTGGCGGTCGCCGCGGTAGGCGCTCACCGTGCCGCTGAACATCCCGGTCGCGCCGCGGCGGAGCCGCCGCTGGTGGTGCTCGAGCGAGCGGGAGTGCTTGCCGAAGAACGTCAGGAGCAGCTCGTCGGTGCCGTCGGTGATCCGGACGTTGAGGATCGAGCCCGACTTCCCGCGCATCTGGCGCAGATCGTTGGAGGACACCTCGGCGATCACCGTGACGTGGTCGCCGACCCGCAGCTCCCGCAGCGCCGTGAGCTTGCCGCGGTCCCCGTAGCGGCGTGGGTAGTGCCGCAGCAGGTCGCCGACCGTGTGCACGCCGAGCTTGCCCAGCGCCTTGCCCGTCCTGGTGCCGAGCTCCTTCTCCAGGGAGCGTCCGAGACGGCCCCCGACCTCGCCGAGGAATGCCGGGTCGTGGCGGCTCTCGCGAGCGATCGGCTGGTTCACTCCACCCCCAGAAGCAGGGCGGGGGACGACTGTCCCCCGTCGACGACGACGACCTCCGCGGCCGGCGCGAGCGCGGCCACCGCCGCGCGGACCTCCGACCCGGTACCGGCGCCCGCCCCCGCCCCGACGACGGCGGTCACCAGCTCGTCCCCGGGGACGAGCAAGCTCTCCAGGGCGTCGCGCACCGCCCCGTCCCCCGTGAGCGGCACCGCCCGGGACCGCATCCGGGCGCGCGCGTCGTCCGCGCGCCGGCGCGCGTCGTCGAGGTCGTTGACGAGGGCGCCACCGACCTCCGTGGCCGCGGCGAGGACGAGCAGGTCGTCCGCGGGTGGCGCGACGTGAAGACGCACGGGGCGGGCCCGGTGCGGCGCGGAGCGGCCGTCGTGCCCCGCCGCCGTGCGGGCGGCCTGCGCCGCGGGCTCGTCGCACGGCAGCACGAGGACCTCCCCGGCGAGCGTGTCGGTGGCCGCCCGGACCACGGTGGCGGCGTCCGGGTCGAGAACCGCCGCCGCCCCGGCGCGCGCCAGGTGCTCGAGCAGCCCGGGGGCGCGGGTGCAGGCCACGACGCCGACGCGCACCGGGTCCCGCCGCACGAGCCGGACGCAGACCTGCGCCATCTCGCCCGGGCCGGCGAGGGCTGCGGCCGGATCGTCCGTGTGCACGTGCACCTGCCACAGGTGCTCTCCGCCGACGACGGCGACCGAGTGCCCCGTGCGCTGCAGGCCTTCCCGTACCGCCGCGGCCCGGTCCGCACCGGCGTGCAGCACGTACATGACCTCGAACGCGCCGGCACCGTCGTCCTCGGGCCGCGGCCCGAGGGCCGGCTCCTCGGTGGGCTCCCCCGGCGCCGGCCCGTTGACCGGCTCCTCGGCGGGCTCCTCGGGCGCCCGCTCGCCCGCGGCCGGTCTCGTGCCGAGCCGGGCGAGGAACGTGGTGACCCGTTCGGCGCGGGCGGTCCCGGCGTCGCCGGTGGCGGTCACGACGTCGAGCAGCGCGGTGAGCAGCACGACGTACCCCACGCCACCGGCGTCGACGCCGGCTCCGCCGAACGCCCCGCGGGTCTCCGCGAGGGCGTCCCGCGCCGCCAGGCCCGCCGCCCGGACGACCGACTCGAGGTCGCCGCCCTCGTCCGCGGCACCGGCGGCGGCGACGGCCGCGGCGCGTGCGACGGTCAGGATGGTGCCCTCCACGGGCCGGCCCACCGCTTCCCGCGCCTGCGCGGCGGCCGCGTCAAGACCGGCGGCCACGGGGCCGGGCCCGGCCGAGGCGCGTCCCGCGAAGGTCGCCGCGAGGGCCTGGAGGCACTGGCCGACGATGATGCCCGAGTTTCCCCGGGCGCCGAGCAGGGCGCCGTCGGCGGCGGCGCGGGTGAGGGCCGTCAGATCGGCGTCCGGGCCCAGCGGCCGCACGGCCTCGGCGGCCCCGGCGAGGGTGAGGACGAGGTTCGTCCCGGTGTCGGAGTCCGGCACCGGGAAGACGTTGAGGCGATCGATCTCGTCGCGCACGAGCAGCAGCGACCGCAGCGCGTGCTCGAACCATCGGCGGACGGCGGCGGCGTCGAGCTCGGCGAGGGTGGCGACCACGGACTCCCCTCGGCGGCTCCCGCGGACCGGCCCGGTGCCGGTCCTCTACGATCCTCAGGTTATCCGCCGTCGCCCACACGGGCCGGTACCGCTGTGGGAACGTGGCCGGATCGGTCCCGGCAGCTCGCTCTGTGGCGGACGCCACCCCGGCCCGGGCCCCGGCCGTTTGAGCCTCCGGCGATTTCTCGGGTACTCTTGCCAGGTTGCCCGACCCGGCAGGCGTCCGCCTCCATCTTCGGGCTCACCGACATCACGCACCGCCTCCCGGCTGTGCGTCAGCGAGAAGATCAGGAGAACGACCGTGGCTGCCACCTGCGACGTCTGCGGCAAGCGCCCGAGCTTCGGCAAGAGCGTCTCGCACTCCCACGTGCGGACCAGCCGCCGTTGGAACCCGAACATCCAGCGCGTGCGCGCCCTCGTCAACGGCGCCCCGAAGCGCGTGAACGTGTGCACCTCGTGCCTCAAGGCCGACAAGGTCACCCGCGCCGTCTGACGCACCCGCGCGGCGACGCGCACCGCTTGAGGCCGCCCTCCCCGTCCGGGGACGGCGGCCTTTCGCTTGCCCACGGTTCGTGGCCCGAGCTCTCCTGCCGCCCGCCGGCCCAACCCCTTGTCGCCGCGTCGGCCGCGGCGGAAGATTGTCGGACCACCCTTGGCAGGGAGGTCGGAATGGGCACCGCCACCGTCACACCGGCGGATCTTTCGGGCCTGACGAACGGCTTCCGGGGGGAGGTTCTCCTCCCGGGCGACCCGGGCTACGAGCAGCACCGCCACGTGTGGAACGGCGCCATCGACCGCCGCCCGGCCGTCATCGCCCGGTGCGCCGGGGTGGCGGACGTCATCGCCGCCCTCCACGTCGCGCGGGACACGGGCCTGACCGTGGCCGTCCGTGGCGGCGGGCACAGCTTCCCCGGCCTGTCCACCTGCGACGACGGCATCGTCGTGGACCTCTCCCCCATGCGCGGCACGCGGGTCGACCCGGCCGCGCGCACCGTCCGGGCGCAGGCGGGGGTGCTGCTCGGCGAGCTCGACCGGGAGACGCAGGCCTTCGGGACCGCCGTGCCGTCCGGCATCGTGACGCACACCGGCATCGCGGGACTCACCCTGGGCGGCGGCATCGGCTGGCTCACCCGCCGTCACGGGCTCACCCTCGACCAGCTCCTGTCCGTGGACCTCGTCACCGCCGGCGGAGAGCTCGTGCACGCGAGCGAGGACGAGAACCGCGACCTCTTCTGGGGCGTGCGCGGCGGGGGCGGCAACTTCGGCGTCGTGACGGAGTTCGAGTACCGGCTCTCCGACGTCGGCCCCACCGTGCTCGCCGGACCGATCTTCTGGCCGGTCGAGCAGACGGCAGAGGTGCTGCGGTTCTACCGGGGGTGGATCGCCGGAGCGCCCGAGGACCTGGGGACGATCGCGGGGCACCGCCGCGCGCCCACGCTCCCGGTGGTCCCCCCCGAGATGCAGGGACGCCACGTGACCGTGGTCTTCGTGTGCTGGGCCGGCGACCCGGACGACGGCGAACGTTACGTCGCCCCGCTGCGGCGCGTCGGCACCCCGCTCCTCGACCTGTGCCGGCCCAAGCCGTTCGTCATCCACCAGGCGACGTTCGACCCCTCCTTCGAGCGCGGCTGGCACTACTACTTCCGGTCCTGCGACATCGGTCCGCTCACCGACGAGATCATCGACCTGTTCGCCGACCACGCCGCCCGGATCCGATCTCCGATCAGCTCCTTCAACTACTTCCACGTCGGCGAC
This sequence comes from Georgenia daeguensis, assembly GCF_039537705.1. Taxonomy (NCBI): domain Bacteria; kingdom Bacillati; phylum Actinomycetota; class Actinomycetes; order Allobogoriellales; family Allobogoriellaceae; genus Georgenia; species Georgenia daeguensis. Next base: position 60,690 of record NZ_BAABBA010000007.1, on the reverse strand, counting down.
GGCGCACCCTCCCGCGTCGACGACGACGCCACCGCCTTCTCGGGGCGGCACGCCACCCACACGGTGAACATCAACGGCAACGCTCTCACCGCCGAGGAGCATGCGGCGGAGCGCGAGTGGGTGCACGAGCTGTGGGACGCTCTCGAGCCGCACGGCGTCGGTGCCTACACCAACTTCCTGATGACCGAGGGCGAGGGCCGGGTGCGCCGCGCCTACGGCGAGGAAAAGTACGGACGGCTGCAGCGCCTGAAGACCCTGTGGGACCCCAAGAACCTGTTCCACCTCAACCAGAACATCGTCCCGGCCTAGCCGGCGCCGGGTGGCTGCCCCACGAGGTGGACACGCGCGCGGTCACCGCCACGGGCGACGCCCGGGAACCGTCAGGCCGGGTGCTCAGCGGCGGAAGTGGTCCCAGCCCAGGGAGGTGACCGCCGGCGGGACCCCGTCCACGAGGACGGTCCCGGCCGGGTGCCCAGCATCCGGGGCCCGCACCGTGCCGAGGGGGCGGAACCCCTCGGGCAGGGCGGCGCCGGCCGGGAAGGTGGCGAGCATCCCGTGGTCCTCCCCGCCGGTCAGCGCCCAGGCGGCCGGATCGGTCTCCATCCGGGCGGCGGCGTCCCTCAGCCCCGCGAGGTCGCCGGGCACGGAACGCTCCAGCGGCTCGAGGTCGATCACGACGCCGGAGCTGCGGGCCAGCCGGGAGGCGTCCCGCAGCAGACCGTCCGAGACGTCCATCATGGCGGTGGCCCCAGCCCCGGCCGCGGCCGGTCCGGCGGCGAGCGCGGGCCGTGGGCGCAGGAAGGCGGCGACGAGGCCCTCGTCCGCACCGCCGCGACGTCCCGACGCCAGGAGCGCCATCCCCGCCGCCGCGTGGCCCAGCACACCGGCGTGAGCCACGACGTCGCCCGCCCGGGCGCCGGAGCGCAGCACGGGGGCGCGGCCGCCGAGATCGCCGTGGACGGTCACGGCCACGACCACCTGCGTCCCGGCGGAGAGGTCACCGCCGTCGACGCCGACGCCGAGCGGCCCGCACAGCTCTGCGAGCCCGCGGCTGAGGTCGTGGACCCAGGCGACCGGCGTCGTCGGCGGGAGCACGAGGGAGACCACCATGGACGTCGGTTCGGCCCCCATCGCGGCGATGTCGGAGAGGTTCTGCGCGGCGGCGCGCCAGCCCACGTCGGCGCCGTCACCCCACTCGAGCCGGAAGTGCCGGTCCTGGACGAGCACGTCCGTCGAGACGCAGAAGCGCCCGTCCGGGGCCGCGACGACGGCCGCGTCGTCGCCCGTGGGCACGAGGGTGTGGCGTCCGCGAGGCAGCAGGGGGACGAACGAGGCGATGAGCTCGTCCTCGCTCAGGTCGGCGACCGTCGGGCTGTCCATCCCGCCACCGTATCGGGCGCGGCGGGCCGCGGGCGGGTCGCGGCCGGGCCGTGGGCGGGCCGGGCCCCGGTGCCAGTGCGGGGCCGGTGCCGCGGGGCGGGCCGGGCCCCGGTGCCAGTGCCGCGCCGCCGGGCCAGGCCGGTCCGGGCCGCGCGGCCGGGGCCCCCGCGCGCCGCCGTAGAGTGGCGGGGTGTCCCGCCGGTCCCTCGCTCTTGCGCTCGTCCCCCTCGCCGTCCTGACCGGATGCTCCTCCCCCGTCGACCTGCCGCCCGGCGAGCACGCGTCGGACCCCACGTGCGGCGAGGTCCTCATCTCGACGCCGGAGGCGCTCGGCGGGCTTGAGCGCCGCTCCACCTCGTCGCAGGCCACCACGGCTTGGGGTGACCCGGCCGTCACGCTGCGCTGCGGCGTCGAGCCGCCCGGTCCGACCACGGACCGCTGCCTGAGCGTGGAGACCGGGGACGGCAGCTTCGTCGACTGGATCGCCCTGGAGGGCGACGACGAGTCGCTGCCCGAGCACGCCCGGCAGGGCCGCGGCTCCTGGACGTTCGTCACCTACGGGCGCGAGCCTGCGATCGAGGTGGTCGTCCCCGCCGAGCAGGGCACCTCGGGCCAGCCGACGGCGTACCTCGTCGAGCTCGCCGGCGCGGTCGGGGTGAGCCCGGCCGACCGGTTCTGCGTCGGCGCGACCGACGTCTCCTGACCCGCGCCGGGCGGGTCAGCGCAGCCCGGCGGAGCGCTCCAGGGCGAGGGAGACCAGCTCGTCGATGAGGTCCGGGTACGGCAGGCCGGTCGCCTCCCAGAGCGCGGGGTACATCGAGTACGGCGTGAACCCGGGCATCGTGTTGACCTCGTTGATCACCACGTCGCCGTGGTCGGTGTAGAAGAAGTCGACCCGGGCGAGGCCCTCGCAGCCGAGCGCCTCGAACGCCTGCCCGGCGAGCTCCTGGACGCGCGCGACGACCTCCTCGGGCAGGTCGGCCGGGATCGCCATGGTCAGCGGTGCGGTGTCGAGGTACTTCGTCTCGTAGTCGTAGAACCCGGCCGCCGGCGCGTCGAGGACGATCTCGCCGGGGACGGACGTGCGCGGCGCGTCGTCGCCGTGCCCCTCGAGAACGGCGCACTCGATCTCGCGGCCGTTGATCGCCCCCTCGACGACGACCTTCGGGTCGTGGCGCTGCGCCTCGAGGACGGCTGCCTCGATGTCCTCGGGGCGCTCCACGCGGGTGATCCCGAGGGAGGAACCGGCGCGGGCGGGCTTGACGAAGACGGGGAGGCCGAGGGAGGCGACGGCGTCGAGGGCGGCCGCCTTGTCCGTCCGCCACATCCGCGGGGTGATCACGGTGTAGGGCCCGATGGGCAGGAGCTGCCCCGCGAGGATCACCTTCATGTAGTGCTTGTCCATCGCGGCGGCGGAGGCCAGCACGCCGGAGCCGACGTACCGGGTCCCGGCCATCTCGAGCAGGCCCTGGATCGTGCCGTCCTCGCCGTAGGGGCCGTGCAGCAGCGGCAGCACGACGTCGACCGCGCCCAGCTCGTGGGGCACCTGGCCCGGCTCGGCGACGACCAGCGGCGCCGGGGCGGCACCGAACGGGACGAGCACCTGGGCGCCGTCGGCCGTGATCTCCGCACGCCCGCCCTCGAGGAGCGAGGGGTCGTCGGGGGCGAGAACCCACTGCCCGTCGCGGGTGATGCCGACCGGGACGACGTCGTACGCGTCGCGGTCGATCGCGCGCAGCACGCCGGCCGCGGTGGCGCAGCTGACGGAGTGCTCGCCGCTGCGCCCGCCGAAGACGACGGCGACGCGCACCTTGCGCGCGTCCCGCCCGGCGGGGTCGGTGGTGGTGGGCTCGGGTGCACGCTCGATGTTCATCGCGTGCGAGGGTACCGCCGCCGACGGCGCAGTCACCGCTCCCACGTCGTGGCGCCCGCGGACGCAGGTCGTGGCGCCTGCTGACGCCCGCCGTGCCCCGCGGACGCCGGTCGGGCCCGTCGTGCCCCTGCCGACGCCCGCCGTTCCCCGCGGACGCCGGTGCCGCCGTCGCCGTGGCGGGAATAGCCTGGCCCCGTGAGCCCGGACCCGCAGCACCGCCCCTTCTCCCCCGCCACCACCGCCGTCGCGGCCGGCCGCCCGCCGCGCGAGCAGGGCGCACCCGTCAACTCCCCGGTGGTCCTCTCGAGCACCTACGTCTCCACCGGCACGCCGTCGGCCGACGAGATGCTCTACACCCGGTACAACACCGAGACGTGGCTCCCGCTGGAGGAGGCGGTCGGCGCCCTGGAGGGGGCCGCGCAGCCCGCCCTGGCGTTCTCCTCCGGCATGGCAGCGATCGACGCCGTGCTGCGGCTGGCCACGCCTGGCTCGGCGATCGTCGCGCCGCGGCACGCCTACCTCGCGACCCTCACCGCCGCCCGGGAGCAGGCCGAGCGTGAGGGCTCCGTGGTGCGCGAGGTCGACATCGCGGACACCGACGCCGTGATCGCCGCCCTGGCGCCCGACGGCGAGCCGGCCGCGAGCGTGCTGTGGATCGAGTCCCCCACCAACCCCATGCTCGAGGTGGCTGACGTGCCCGCACTCGCCGCAGCCGCCCACGCGGCGGGGGCGCTGTGCGTGGTCGACAACACCTTCGCCACCCCGCTGGGCCAGCGCCCGCTCGCCCAGGGCGCCGACGTCGTCGTCCACTCCGTGACGAAGTTCCTCGCGGGCCACTCCGACCTGGTGATGGGCGCCGCCGTCACGGACGACGCCGACCTTCGCGCCCGGCTCCACGCCCGCCGCACCACCGGCGGCGCGATCCCCGGCCCGTGGGAGGCCTGGCTCGCCCTGCGCGGGCTGCGCACCCTCGCGCTGCGGGTCGAGCGGTCCCAGGCCAGCGCGCTCGAGCTCGCGCGGCGCCTCGCGGAGCACCCGCTGGTCGCGGCGGTGGCCCACCCCGGGCTGCCCTCGCACCCGCAGCACGAGCGCGCGGCCGAGCTGATGGACGGGTTCGGCTCGATCCTCACCCTCCGGCCGGCCGGTGGCGCCGCGGCCGCCGAGGCGGTCACCCGGGCGGTGGAGCTGTGGGTGCCGGCCACGAGCCTGGGCGGGGTCGAGTCGAGCCTCGAGCGGCGCCGTCGGCTCCCGGCGGAGGCCGCCACGGTGCCGGAGGACCTGCTGCGCCTGAGCGTGGGCATCGAGGACGTCGAGGACCTGTGGGCCGATCTCGACCGCGCGCTGCACGCCGCGGCCGGGCACCGCGACAGCTGACCCCGGGGCGATCGCGTGCCCGGCAGACCGACTGGCCCGCGCCCCGTAAAGCCGGCGACCGGCGTCGCCGCGGCGTGCAAGATGGGGCCACGGACGGACACGAGACAGGTGACCGCCCACGCCTGCGCGATCGAGGGGGACCCGTGAGGACCGCATCCATCCTGACCGCCGCGACCGCCACCGCTGCGGCCCTGGTGCTCGCCGGCTGCGGCGGGCTGGCGACCGCCGACGACCCCGTCGGACCGCCGGAGCCGGGCGCGACGTCGGCCCCCACCCCGACGGCGGGACCGACGTCGGGCCCCACCGAAGGGACCCCAACCGCCCCCGGGGCCGGTCACCCGCCGCTGCCGGAGGACTACCCCTGGGAGCCGCGGCAGTCGCCTCCGCCGCAGACCGACGGCGACGACGGCGGCGAGCCGTGGATCGGCGGCTTCGACACCGCGGTCCTGCCGGAGCGCGTCGAGGCGCTGCACGACGGCTCGGCTACCTACTCCGTCACCGGCATCGAGATCTACGAGCAGGGCCCCGACCAGTCACGCGTCGTCGTCTCCTACACCGGCGGAGAGGGCCAGGCCGGCCTGGACCTCTCGGTCGCCGGCGTCACCGACTTCCCGCCGGAGGTGACCCTCCCGGGCGGGGTGGACACGGGCCTCGCGTTCCTCACCGGCGCGCAGGCGCCCCTGGGCGGCGGCCTCGAGCCCGGGCAGCTGGTCCGGCCGGAGGGCGACTCGCGGGTCCATGGCGTGAGCGTGGGCCCGCCCGACGCCGCCCTGGGCACCGGCATCTACGTCGGGATGGGCGCCGGAGCCGTCCTGTGGGCGGTGCTGGACCACCCCGGCACGCTCGTCCTCATCGTCACCGACCCGGGCACCGGCCCGACCGCGTAGCGACCGCTCCGGCACGTTTGCCCGGCCGTGCGAGGGCGGCACGCGCGGCGCGGCGCGGCGTGGCGGTCGTGAGGACCGCCATCTGCGCCGAGGACCGCAGACCAGGTAGCGGCCCTCAGCGCAGATGCAGGTCCTCACGGCCGCGAGGCTCGGTGCCCGGGCCGGCGACGGCCGCCGAGCTGGCCAGTAGCGGACCGCCGGGTCACGGATCCGCATCGACGGCCCGGCGGTGCGCGGCGCACCGGCCGCCGACCGCTAGCGTGGAGCGCGTCGGCGCCCGCCCGGGGGCCACGGAGCCGAGGAGGAGCGATGCGCAGATCGGCACGGGTGGTCATGGCTGCCCTCGCAGGCGGGGCGCTGCTGGCCGCGTGCAGCAACGGCGGCGAGGAGCCGGCACCCGCCGAACCGGCGACGTCGTCCCCCACCTCCGGGGAGAGCGCATCTCCCACCCCTTCCGCCACCGGCACGGACGACGACGGCAGCCAGGGCGACGACGGGGCCACGGCAGCGCCGGCGGAGGAGACCGACGAGCCGGCGGACGCCGCCGACTTCGGCACCGAGCCGCAGAACGACCCCGACTGGCCCTCCGGCGGCAGCGGCGACCTGCTCCCCACGGGGGTCCGGGTCGGCAGCCACGAGGGCTACGAGCGCGTCGTCCTCGACTTCGAGGGCACCGGCACCCCCGGCTGGCGCGTCGAGTACGTCGACGAGGCCGTCGAGGACCCCAAGGGGGACGTGGTCGACGTCCAGGGTGACGTCACCCTCCAGGTCATCGCCACGGGGGTGCGCTACCCCGAGGGTGACGACGAGACCGGTCGCGTCGCGCAGGGCTCCTACGACGCGGAGGACGCGGACCTCGTCGAGGAGGTCCGCGTCACCGGCATGTTCGAGGGCCAGAACCAGGCGTTCATCGGCCTGGACGAGAAGGCCCCGTTCCGGGTCTTCACGCTCACCGAGCCGGCCCGGCTCGTGGTGGACGTGCGCACCACGGACGGCTGAGTCACCGAAGGGCCCCGCGGTCGGTGAGTGCCGTGCGGCCTTGGTCAGTCGAGCTTGAAGCCGACCTTCATGCCGACCTGGTAGTGGGCGACCTTGCCCTCCTCGAGGTGGCCACGGACCTCGGTGACCTCGAACCAGTCCAGCCCGTGCAGGGTCTGGCTGGCGCGCGCAAGGCCGTTGCGGATGGCCTCGTCGACGCCGGTCGGCGACGTCCCGACGATCTCCGCGATCTTGTACGTGTTGTCCTCAGCCATGGTCCGCTCCTTCGTGTGGGGTCGTGAGCCGCCAGTCTGGCCCGGACCTGGGCACCGGACAACAGGAACGACGTCGACCCCGCCAGCCCCGCGTGATGGTGCGTGCGTCGACCCCGCCAGCCCCGCGTGATGGTGCGTGCGTCGACCCCGCCAGCCCCGCGCGACAGGTGCGTGCGTCGACCCGCCGGCCCGGCTCGCTCAGGCGCGCTCGTGCTTGAGCGGCCGGGCGAGCAGCGCGGCGGTCATCTCCGCCACCGGCCAGCCCTCGTGCAGCACGGCGACGACCGCCTGCGTGATGGGCATGTCGACACCGTGGGCGTTGGCGAGATCGAGCACCGAGCGGCAGGACTTCACGCCCTCCGCCGTGCCACCGGTCGCGACCAGCGCCTCCTCCAGGCCCATGCCGGCGCCGATGTGGGCGCCGAGCGTGTGGTTGCGCGACAGCGGCGAGGCGCACGTGGCCACGAGGTCACCCATGCCGGCCAGGCCCGCGAACGTGCCCGGCTCGGCGCCGAGCGCGGCCCCCAGGCGCGCCGTCTCCGCCAGGCCGCGGGTGATGATCAGCGCCTTGGTGTTGTCGCCGTACCCGCGGCCCTGCGCCATGCCGACGGCGAGCGCGATGACGTTCTTCAGGGCACCGCCGAGCTCGACGCCGACGACGTCGGTGTGGGTGTACGGCCGGAAGTACGGCGCGGCGCACGCGCGGGCGACGAGCTCGGCGACGTCGTGCCGCGTGGCGGCCACCACCGCGCCGGCCGGCTGGTGCGCCGCGATCTCCTTGGCCAGGTTCGGGCCGGAGACAACCGCAACGCGGCCGGGGTCCACCGCCAGCGCCTGGGCGAGGACCTCGCTCATGCGCTGGTGGGTGCCCAGCTCCACGCCCTTCATGAGGGAGACGACGACCGCGCGCTCGGCCAGCGTTCCCGACAGGGGCGCGAGCACCGCACGCACGGACTGCGAGGGCAGGGCGACGACGACGACGTCCGCGCCGTCGACCGCGGCGGCCAGGTCGGTGGTGGCGGTGATGCCCTGCGGAAGGTTCACCCCGGCCAGGTTGCGCGAGTTGCGGCGGTGGTCGGCGATCTCGCCGACCACCTCGGGGCTGCGGCCCCACATGCGGACCGAGCAGCCGGCGTCGGCCATGATGGCCGCGAAGGTGGTGCCCCACGCCCCGGTGCCGAGGACCGCGGCGCGTACCGCCGGCTCCGCCGTCGTCCATCCGGTGCTCTCACCGGGGGTCCCCTCCCCCGCCGGTCCGTCCTCGGGGCGCCCCGCCGCCATCACGGGCGGCCCCCGGCCCGGCGCGCGGATCTCCGGGCCCGCAGCGGGGCGAGGCGCTCGCGGAGGGCGGCGAGCCGCCGGTCCCGGGCCGCGCGGCGTTCCCGTCGCGCGGCCCGCCTCTCCGCGCGGGCCGCGTCGTGCGCGGCGCGCGGGTCGCCGTCGCGGCGCACGTCGTACGGGCGCGCGGGCGGTCTCTCGCCACGGATCTCGGCGAGCTGGGCCGTGAGCGCGGCCATGATCCGCGTGGTCGCCTCGCGGAGCACCTCCTGGTCGACGGGCCGGCCGTACAGGTCCTCCAGGCCGACGGGAGGCCCCGCGACCACGGTGACCGGCGTGCGCGGGAAGGGGCGGAAGCGTGCGGTGTAGCGGGGCATGATGCGGTGCGCGCCCCACTGGGTCACCGGGATGACGGGCACCCGCGTGCTCAGGGCCAGGCGTGCGGCGCCGGTGCGAGCGGTCATCGGCCACAGGTCGGGGTCCCGGGTGAACGTGCCCTCGGGGAAGATCACGACGCACTCGCCCCGGCGCACCGCCTTCTCCGCCGCGACGAGCGAGTCGCCCGCACGGGCGGTGCCGCGGTAGACCGGGATCTGGTCGGCCGCGGCCAGCAGCCTGCCGAGGACGGGGACCTCGAAGAGCGAGGACTTCGCGAGGAACTTCGGCGCGGCGCCGTGGTCGTAGAGGAAGTGCGCCACGGTCAACGGGTCCATGTTGCTGGCGTGGTTCGCCACGGCGACGAAGCCGCCGACGGCCGGCAGGTGCTCGCCACCGCGCCAGGTCCGCCGGGTCATCAGGGTCATCGCCGGGCGGAGCAGGGAGACGAGGAACCGGTAGACGCCGGACTGCTTTCGTGGCTGCACGTTCGCGATGGTAGTCGCCACGCCCTCGACGGCCCCTCCGACGAGCTCCGTCGCCGAGACGTCGCCGACTCACCCCCGGCTCTTCCCGTGCCTCCCCGTAGGGTGAAGGGACGCGGCCACGACGACGGGAGCCAGCCGTGGAGACGCACGAGCGACGGCTGCCCGGCCTGGTGCTGGTGCCGGTGGTGGTCATGTGTGCGCTGGTCGGGCTGGCGCTCGGAGTCCTGGGCTGGAGCGGCTGGCTGCTCGGGCCGGCCGTGCTGGTGCTGGGTCTCGTCGGCCGCTCGACGGGGCCACGGTGGGCGGACTGGGCGGTCCCGGTCGGCGCCGGACTCATGGTCGGGACCGTGATCTACGTGCTTCTCGGGGCGACGGCGAGCTGACGATCGGGGCAGCACGGCCTGCGATGCAGGACCGAGGCCAGGCAGCTCACCCGGCAGGCACATCTCACCGACAGGTGCAGCTCAGGACCGCTCGACCAGACCGCGCACGTAGGCGGCCTGCCCGAGGTGCTGGAGGTCGTCGCCCACGATGCTGACCAGCCGCACGCCCAGGGTCACGGGCGGGTCCCACGCCTCGTCGACCACCCGCTCGAGATCCTCCTCCGCCAGCGTCGCGAGGAACTCCACGGTGCGCCGGTGGACGTCGCCGAGGTAGCCGAGCAGGTCCTCGGCACCGACGCGCACCTGGGCGACCTCGTCGCTGGACTGGCCGTAACCCGTGGCGGCAGGGTCGAACGGCAGCCCCATGCGCGCGGCCCAGCCGTCCGCAGTCCAGGCCTGCTCCTCCCCGGAGCAGGAGGCCACCTGGGCGTCCTGGCCGCGGGCCAGGTGCCAGATCAGCCAGGCGATGGAGTTCGCCTCGGCGTCGGGCCGGTAGGTCAGGGCCGTCTCGTCCAGCCCGGCGAGGATGCGGGCTGCCTCGTCGGGCACGCGGGAGTAGGACTCGATGAGCAGCTCGGCGACGTTCATGGCGCCAGTGTGCCGTGCGAGTGCCCGACGAGGCGCGGGACCACCCGGGTCAGCTGGCGGCGGTGGAGAGCTCCGCCAGGGTGACCTTGGCGGAGAGCGCCTCAAGCTTGCCCATGAAGTTCTCGTAGCCGCGGTTGATGATGCTGATGCCGCGGACCTGCGAGGTGCCCTCCGCCGCCAGGGCGGCGATGAGGTGGGAGAACCCGCCGCGCAGGTCGGGGACCTCGATGTTCGCCGCGCGCAGCGGCGTCGGGCCGGAGACGACGGCGGAGTGGTAGAAGTTGCGCTGCCCGAACCGGCAGGGCAGCCCGCCGAGGCACTCGCGGTAGATCTGGATGGTGGCGCCCATGCCGCGCAGGGCGTCGGTGAACCCGAACCGGTTCTCGTACACGGTCTCGTGGACGATCGACAGGCCCTTGGCCTGGGTCAGCGCCACGACCAGCGGCTGCTGCCAGTCGGTCATGAAGCCGGGGTGGACGTCGGTCTCGAGGACGATCGAGTTCAGGTCGCTGCCCGGGTGCCAGAACCGGATGCCGTCGTCGCGCACGTCGAACGCGCCGCCGACCTTCCGGTAGGTGTTGAGGAAGGTCATCATCTCCGGCTGGGAGGCACCGCGGACGAAGACGTCGCCGTGGGTGGCCAGAGCGGCCGACGCCCAGGAGCCGGCCTCGATTCGGTCGGCCAGCGCGGTGTGCCGGTAGCCGAGGAGGCGGTCCACGCCCTCGATGCGGATGGTGCGGTCGGTGTCGACCGAGATGATGGCGCCCATCTTCTGCAGGACGGCGATGAGGTCGGTGATCTCGGGCTCGATCGCGGCGTTGCGCAGCTCGGTCAGGCCCTGGGCCCGCACGGCCGTCAGCAGCGTCTGCTCGGTCGCCCCCACCGAGGGGTAGGGCAGCTCGATCTTGGTTCCCCGCAGGCCGCGGGGCGCGGAGATGTGGATGCCCTGCACGCGCTTGTCGACGACGGCGCCGAAGCTGCGCAGGATGTCCAGGTGGTAGTCGATCGGCCGGTCGCCGATGCGGCAGCCGCCCAGGTCGGGGATGAACGCCTCGCCCAGCCGGTGCAGCAGCGGGCCGCAGAAGAGGATCGGGATCCGCGAGGAGCCGGCGTAGGCGTCGATGTCGGCCACGTGCGCGGACTCGACGTCGGTCGGGTCCAGGTGCAGCACGCCGGCCTCACGGTCGTGGTCGACCGTCACGCCGTGCAGGCGCAGCAGGTCGGCGACGACGTCCACGTCCCGGATGACCGGCACGTTCGCGAGCACCGACGGTCCCTCGCCCAGGAGGGAGGCCACCATCGCCTTCGAGACGAAGTTCTTCGCGCCGCGCACGGTGATCTCACCGGTCAGCGGCGTGCCACCCTCGACAGTCAGGAGCCCGCTCATAAACACCTCACCAGCCCCGGGAACTGACGGAGCCCGTTTCGAAGCGGACCCGGGTGGTCCGCCGTCGAAACAGGATACGTGCCGCCCCACGGGCCCGTGGAGGGGGGCCAGGTGTCGGTTCGGACACAGCTGCGCCCCGGGGACCGGAACGGTCCGCGGGGCGCAGTGCCTGGCGTCCTCGAGCCTCAGGCCAGCGGGGCGTCCGCGTGGGCGGGCAGGCCGCCGCCGTCGCCGCCGACGGGGCGCGCAGCCATCACGTGGACGGGCGGCAGGTGCTTGGCGGGCAGCGTGCGCGGGCGCCACGGCTCCCGGGTGGCCTCGAACGCGGTGATGTCCGCCTCGTTCTGCAGCGTCAGCCCGATGTCGTCGAGCCCCTCGAGGAGGCGCCAGCGGGTGTAGTCGTCGATCTCGAAGGTGGCGTGGACGTCGCCGGCGACGACGGTCTTGCCGACCAGGTCGACCGTCACCTCGGTGCCGGGCTCGTTCTCGAGCACCTTCCACAGCATCTCGGCGTCCTCCTGGCTGATGACGCCGGCCACGAGGCCCTGCTTGCCCGCGTTGCCGCGGAAGATGTCGGCGAACTTCGGGGCGAGCACCACGCGGAAGCCGTAGTCCTTCAGCGCCCACACGGCGTGCTCGCGGGAGGAGCCCGTGCCGAAGTCCGGGCCCGCCACGAGGACGGAGCCGGAGGCGTAGGCGGGCCGGTTGAGGACGAAGTCCGGGTCCCCGCGCCAGGCGGCGAACAGCGCGTCCTCGAAGCCGGTGCGGGTCACCCGCTTGAGGTAGACGGCCGGGATGATCTGGTCGGTGTCGACGTTGCTGCGCCGCAGCGGGACGCCGACGCCGGTGTGCTGGGTGAACTTCTCCATGGTTCTTGGCTCCTCAGGCGTTGGCGGGCTCGGCGACGGGCGCGAGGTCGGCCGGGGCGGACAGGGTGCCGCGGATCGCGGTGGCGGCGGCGACCAGCGGGGAGACGAGGTGGGTGCGGCCACCCTTGCCCTGCCGGCCCTCGAAGTTGCGGTTCGACGTCGACGCCGCCCGCTCCCCCGGCTTGAGCTGGTCGGGGTTCATGCCCAGGCACATCGAGCACCCGGCGTTGCGCCACTCGGCCCCGAAGTCGAGGAAGACCTGGTCCAGCCCCTCGGCCTCGGCCTGCAGACGGACCCGGGCGGAGCCGGGGACGACGAGCACGCGGACGTCGTCGTTCTTCTTCCGGCCCTTGATGACCTCCGCGACCGCACGCAGGTCCTCGATACGCCCGTTGGTGCACGAGCCGATGAAGACGGTGTCGACGGCGATGTCGCGCAGCGGCGTGCCGGGCGTCAGCGCCATGTACTCCAGCGCCCGCTCCGCGGCCTTGCGGGCGGACTCGTCGGCGATGTCGACCGGGTCCGGCACGCTGGCCGAGAGCGGCAGGCCCTGGCCCGGGTTGGTGCCCCAGGTGACGAACGGCTCGAGGGAGTCGGCGTCGAGGGTGACCTCGGCGTCGAAGACGGCGTCGTCGTCGCTGCGCAGCGTCCGCCAGTACTCCACGGCGGCGTCCCAGTCGGCACCCTCGGGGGCGTGCGGGCGCCCCTTGATGTACTCGAAGGTCGTCTCGTCCGGGGCGATCATGCCGGCGCGGGCGCCGGCCTCGATCGACATGTTGCAGATGGTCATCCGCGCCTCCATCGAGAGGTTGCGGATCGCCTCGCCGCGGTACTCCAGGACGTAGCCCTGGCCGCCGCCGGTGCCGATCTTGGCGATGATCGCGAGGATGATGTCCTTCGCGGTGGTGCCCTCGCGGAGCTTGCCCTCGACGTTGATGGCCATCGTCCTGAACGGCGCCAGCGGGAGCGTCTGGGTGGCCAGCACGTGCTCGACCTCGGAGGTGCCGATGCCGAACGCGAGCGCGCCGAAGGCGCCGTGCGTCGAGGTGTGGGAGTCGCCGCAGACCACGGTCAGGCCCGGCATCGTCAGGCCCAGCTGCGGCCCCACGACGTGCACGATCCCCTGGTCGGCGTCGCCCAGGGAGTGCAGGCGGACGCCGAACTCCTCGGCGTTGTTGCGCAGCGTCTGGATCTGCGTGCGGCTCGTGGTGTCCGCGATCGGCCGGTCGATGTCCAGCGTCGGGGTGTTGTGGTCCTCCGTCGCGATCGTCAGGTCCGGGCGGCGGACCTGACGGCCGGCGAGGCGGAGCCCCTCGAACGCCTGCGGGCTGGTGACCTCGTGCACCAGGTGCAGGTCGATGTAGAGAAGGTCGGGGGCGCCGTCGGTGCCCTTGCGCACCACGTGCGCGTCCCAGACCTTCTCGGCCAGCGTTCCGCTCATCGCTCTCTCCCTAGGATCGTTTCGGGGCCCTGCGCAGTGTCGCCTGCTTGCATCTCACTCACTGAGATGTCAATATCGACCCATGGACAACTCTAGCGGAGTCGGCGTCCTTGACAAGGCCGCCACGGTTCTCGGTGCGCTAGAGGCCGGGCCAGCCACCCTCGCCCAGCTCGTGAGCGCCACCCATCTCGCACGCCCGACGGCGCACCGCCTCGCCGTCGCGCTCGAGCACCACCGCCTCGTCGCGCGGGACATGCAGGGACGGTTCATCCTCGGCCCGCGCCTCGCGGAGCTCGCCTCCGCGGCCGGCGAGGACCGGCTGCTGGCCGCGGCCGGACCGGTCCTGACGGCGCTGCGCGACCACACGAACGAGAGCGCCCAGCTCTTCCGCCGCCAGGGCGACCAGCGCATCTGCGTGGCCGCCGCGGAGCGGCCCATGGGCCTGCGCGACTCCATCCCGGTGGGTGCGACCCTGAGCATGCTGGCTGGCTCCGCCGCCCAGGTGCTGCTCGCGTGGGAGGAGCCGGACCGCCTCCACCGCGGGCTGCACGGTGCGAACTTCACCGCCACGATGCTCTCGGCGGTGCGCCGCCGCGGGTGGGCGCAGTCCGTGGCCGAGCGCGAGCCCGGCGTGGCCTCCATCTCCGCCCCGGTGCGCGGGCCGTCGGGCCGCGTCCTCGCCGCCGTCTCCGTCTCGGGCCCGATCGAGCGCATGGGCCGCCAGCCCGGGCGGCTGCACGCGGCCGCCGTCGTGGCCGCCGCGAACCGGCTCACCGAGGTGCTCAAGCGCACCGAGGAGGACTGACCCGACGGCGACCGAACGTCCCGGCTCGCACACAGCCCGGCTCCCCGACCACGGGAGCCGGGCTTCGTCGTCACGGCCAGAACTTCCAGGGCGAAGACCGCCACACCGCCGACCGTCGGGGCCGAACGTCCACGTCTGAGCCACCCCGCGCGCCTGAGCCACCCCGCTACTCCGCAACCGGCCCGCGTTTCGGTGCACCCTCGTGCTTTCCGCGCCCGTTGCAGCACGCACCGGACGACTGAGCGCGCACCAAAAAGGATCCGCAGCGCGTTCACGTCGGGCACAGACGCGAAAGGCTCCCACCCGTGCCGGGTGGGAGCCTCCCTGTGGTACCCCCAGCCGGATTCGAACCGGCGCCGCCGCCGTGAGAGGGCGGTGTCCTAGGCCACTAAACGATGGGGGCTTGTTCTGTTGTCGGCCTCCTCGCGGCGACCTCGGAAGACACTACCAGAGGGTTCCCCCGCCGATCGAGTCGAGCGCACCTCGAGCTGCTGTGACCTCCACCACGGGTCGGCGGCCGCCACGGGCGTCGACGTGCCACCCGCCCGGGATAGGTAGGACTACCGATGCGCCCGCCGGCCGCTCACGCGCACGATCGCCTCGTCGACCATCCACGGAGGTGCGTCGACCGTCGACGAGGGAGGAACGATGGCACGCATCGCGTTCGAGGTGGACTCTCCGCTTCCGCCGGAGACCGTCCTCGCCCACCTGACGAACTTCGGGGACCGGCGGCCGCACCTGTGGCCCGCGATCGATCCCCGCACCTACCAGGTTCATGCGCTCGGGGAGGGATGGGCCGACGTCACCGAGGGCAGCGACGTCCTCGGTGGCATCTGGGCGCGCGAGAGATACGACTGGTCCGAGCCCGGCGTCGTCACGGCCACGCTGCAGGACTCGAACTTTTGGCACCCGGGCGGCACGTGGGAACTGCGGGCGACGTCGGGCCCTGGCGGCGGCAGCCGGCTGAGAGTGGTCCGCGACCGCCGTGCCAGACGCCCACGAGCCGCACTTCTCGAGGTGGTCCTGACCGTCGCGGGCCGACGGCTGCTCGCTCGCGAGCTGCGCCGGGCACCGGCACTGGGCCTGGTCGAGGCACCGGACCAACCACAACCTGGCCGACGGCGGCCCTGACCGAGGACGTAGGGGAGAGACCGCCACGGACAGGGAGAAGGCCCCGCACCGAGGTGCGGGGCCTTCAGGATGTACCCCCAGCCGGATTCGAACCGGCGCCGCCGCCGTGAGAGGGCGGTGTCCTAGGCCACTAAACGATGGGGGCTCGACACCCGAAGGTGCCACGGTCTCGCACTGACGCGATGCCGCTCGCTGGGGTACCAGGACTCGAACCTAGACTAACTGAACCAGAATCAGTCGTGCTGCCAATTACACCATACCCCAAGGGGGTATAACCTCCGGTCCGCCGCGGGGCGGGGCGGGGGTCGTACCGTCGAAAAACATTACCCGAGCGCAGGGCACGCTCCAAACCCGCAGGCGCCTTCGTGACGGTTCTCACGGTGGCACGCCGCCCTGGTGGACCGCCGCCTCGGCCCCACGGTGGGTCCGATATGTTCGTGCGGCACACCGACTCTCCTGGGGAACCTCTGATGCCTCGCACCGTCACCCTCCGCCCCGCCCGCGCCCTCGCGATCGCGGCGTCCGGCGCGCTCGCCGTCGCCACGCTCGCGAGCTGCGCCGGCGACAGCGACGACGACGCGACGGCCTCCCCCACGACGGGCCCGGCCACCGCGACGGCCACGGCAGCCGCCGAGCCGGCCACGGTCACCTGGGACCACCCGTCGGTCGAGGGCTACGTCCTCTCGGAGGAGCCGCCCACCGAGACGGTCGTGCAGCTGGAGAACACCGACCTGGCGTGCATCTACCAGCTCACCCACGAGGTCATCCCGGACGCGGGGATCGACGACTCGACCTACACCGACACCGCGATCGACAACGCCACCTCGGCGCTCGGCGAGGTGACCGAGACCGAACGGGAGGACTCCGCGATCCCCTCCGACGCCGGTGCGCTCGCGGCTCGCGAGGTCACCCTGAGCGCGAGGTCAGGATCGCAGGAGCTGGACGTGAAGATGCTTCTGCGGGCCTCCTCCGCCGACCAGGTGCTGGTGGGGATCGTCCACATCTGCCCCACGGGCACGCTCGACGAGGCGGGCTGGGACGCCTTCGTCGCGGGCACCACTCTCCACGGGACCACGGCCACCACCTTCTAACCCGCGGCGCGGGCAGTCTGTCGGCCGGCACGCCGCCCCGGTCAGCTGCCGGACGGCGTGCCGACCCGGCGTCAGCTGCTGGACGGCGCGCCGCCCCGACCGGTATCGGACGGCACGCCGCACGGGCCGGTGTGGCGACCGGCATTCGGTGGTTGGATTCACGGCATGGACCCCGACGACGTCCGGCACGCCGCCCAGTGGTTCGCCACCGAGCTCCGCGCCCGCCCCGACGACGAGTTCGACTACGACCAGAACGCCCGCGGCCTCGACTGGTCCTGCTGGACCACGGCGGAGCACGTCCTGGACGACCTGCTGGCGTACGCCCTGCAGGTGGCCGGGCGGGTCGAGGAGGACTACCTGCCGGTCGTCGGCAACGACGGCCGGTCGGACATCGTCCTGCGGGTGGACCGAGCGTCCGGCGTCACCGGGCTGGCCGCCAGCCTGGAGGCGATGGCGGAGCTGCTCGCCGCCCAGGTGCAGGTGCGCCCGCGCACCGCCCGGGCGTGGCACCCGGACGGAGTCTCGGACCCTGGCGGGTTCGCCGCCATGGGGGTGTGCGAGATCGTCGTCCACGCCTGGGACGTGCTCAGCGCCCTCGACGACGAGGTCGCCGACCTGCCCGAGGACCTGTGCGAGGGCGTGCTCGTCCGCCTCTTCCCGGGCACGCCCGAGGTCGGGACCTTCCAGGACCGCCTGCTCTGGCAGACCGGCCGCGAGGAGCTCGCCGGCTACGGGCGTCTCTCGACGTGGCGCTGGGACCCGACGGTCCGGTGAGCCGGGCGGAGGGCACGCCCTCGGGCATGCCCTCCGGCGTCGTCAGCCCGCGGTGTCTGCCAGCCGCGAGCGCAGGGTCCGCAGCCGGGCCAGGCTGGACTCGCGGCCCAGGAGCTCCATCGACTCGAACAACGGCGGGGAGACCCGGCGGCCGGTGACAGCCGTGCGCAGCGGGCCGAAGGCGAACTTGGGCTTGATGCCCATCCCGTCGACGATCGCGGCGCGCAGCGCGGCCTCCACCGGCTCGGTCGCGAAGTCGGTCAGGGGCTCGAGCGCGGCGACGGCGGCGTCCAGGACGTCGGCCGCCTCGGGCCGCAGCGCCTTGAGCGCGTCCTCCTCGATCACGAGCTCGCCGTCGGAGCGGAACAGGAACCCGAGCATGCCGACGGCCTCGCCGAGCAGGGTCATGCGCTCCTGCACGAGCGGCGCGGCGCGCACCAGCAGCTCCTGCTCGCGCTCGCCCAGCTCGTCGTAGGAGGCGGCGGGCACGAGGCCGGCGGCGTGCAGGTAGGGCACCAGGCGCGCACGGAAGTCCTCCGGTGCGAGCATGCGCACGTGGGTCGCGTTGATCGCCTCGGCCTTCTTGAGGTCGAACCGCGCGGGGTTGGGGTTGACGTCGGCGACGTCGAACGCGGCGACCATCTCCTCCTTGGAGAAGATGTCGTTGTCCGCCGAGATGCCCCACCCCAGCAGCGCGAGGTAGTTGAGCAGGCCCTCCGGGGTGAAGCCGCGCTCGCGGTGGAGGAAGAGGTTGGACTCGGGGTCGCGCTTGGAGAGCTTGCGGTTGCCCTCGCCCATCACGTACGGCAGGTGCCCGAAGACGGGCATGACGTCCGCGACGCCGAGGTCCAGGAGCGCCTGGTAGAGCACCACCTGGCGCGGCGTCGAGGAGAGCAGGTCCTCCCCGCGCAGCACGTGCGTGATCTTCATCAGCGCGTCGTCCACCGGGTTGGTCAGGGTATAGAGCGGGAAGCCGTTGGCGCGGACGATGACGAAGTCCGGGATGGAGCCGGCCTTGAACGTCACGTCGCCGCGCACGACGTCGGAGAAGGTGACGTCCGTGTCGGGCATGCGCACCCGCAGGACGGGCGCGCGCCCCTCAGCACGGAAGGCGGCCTTCTGCTCGTCGGTGAGGTCGCGGTCGAAGCCGTCGTAGCCCAGCTTGGGGTCACGCCCCGCGGCCCGGTGCCGCGCCTCGATCTCCTCCGGCGTGGAGAAGGACTCGTAGGCGTAGCCCGCGTCGAGCAGGTTCTGCGCCACGTCGCGGTAGACGTCCATCCGCTCGGACTGGCGGTACGGGCCGTACGGGCCGCCCACCTCCACGCCCTCGTCCCACTCCAGGCCGAGCCAGCGCAGCGCCTCGAGGATCTGCTGGTAGCTCTCCTCGGAGTCGCGCTCGGGGTCGGTGTCCTCGATGCGGAACACGAAGGTCCCGCCCACGTGACGGGCCTGCGCCCAGTTGAACAAGGCGGTGCGGATCAGCCCCACGTGCGGGGTACCGGTGGGCGAGGGGCAGAAGCGCACCCGGACGGCGGAGCCCGTCGGGGCGGTGGCGAGATTCTCGGTCATGATGGCCCCCAGCGTAGCCGCGCGCCCCGCCGCGGCCCGGCGCCCGCCCACCGGCCCGCCTCGGCGGACGTCGGCGGTGCCGGGTAGCGTCCTCGGGCAGAACCCGACGAGAGGCGACAGCGGTGCAGAACTTCGACGAGATCACCATCGACCAGCTGCGGGCTGCCGGCGGGACCAAGTGGACCCGCTTCCCGGACTGCATCGGCGCGTTCGTCGCCGAGATGGACTTCGGCGTCCCGCCCGTCGTCCGCGACGTCGTGCGGGCCGCGGCGGACGCCGGCGCGCTGGGCTACCTCCCCGTGGCCGAGCGCCGCGCCGCCCGCCAGGCCACCGCCGACTGGCTGCTGCGCACCACCGGCTGGCGGGTGCCGGCCGAGCGCGTGCACCTCCTGCCCGACGTCCTCTCCGTCATGCGCGAGACCATCCGTCACTTCACCGTGCCCGGCTCGGCGGTCATCGTGCCCACGCCGGCCTACATGCCGTTCCTCACCGTGGCGCCGGCTGCGGACCGCGAGGTGATCGAGGTCCCGAGCCTGGTCGACGACGACGGCCGCTACTCACTCGACCTCGCCGGCATCGACGCCGCCTTCGCCGCCGGCGGCGGGCTGCTCGTGCTGTGCAACCCCTGGAACCCGGTGGGGCGCGTGCTCACGCGGGAGGAGCTCCTCGCCGTCGCCGAGGTGGTCGAGCGCCACGGCGGGCGGGTGTTCGCCGACGAGATCCACGCCCCGATCCTGCTCGACGACGTCGAGCACGTCCCGTACGCCTCCCTCGACGAGCGCACCGCCGGACACACCGTCACCGCCGTCGCCGCGTCGAAGGGCTGGAACGTCCCGGGCCTGAAGTGCGGGCAGATGATCCTCTCGAACGACGCCGACGCGGCCGCGTTCGCGCCCTACGCGGACGACGTCTCCGACGCCGTCGGCCTGCTCGGCGCGCGGGCCGCCACCGCCGTCTACACGGACGACGGCGGCTGGCTGGGCGAGGTCGTCGACTATCTGCGGGGCAACCGGGACCTGCTGGCCCAGCTCGTCGCCGAGCACCTGCCCGGCGCCGTGCTCACCCGCACGGAGGGGACGTACATCGCCTGGCTCGACTGCCGGGGCCTGGAGATCGAGGGCTCGGCGGCGGCGTTCTTCCGGCGCGAGGCCCAGGTCGCCCTGACGGATGGGGTCGCGTGCGGGCAGGCGGGCGAGGGGTTCGTGCGCATCATCATGGCGACGCCGCGCCCGATCCTGCGCCGCGCCGTCGAGCAGATGGGCGAGGCGCTGGCGCGGGTCAGGGTCTGACGGTCCCGCGCTCCGCGCGCTCACGGATGCCGCGGAGCATCCGCTCGGTCATCACGAAGCTGACCAGGGAGACCGCCTCGAGCAGCGGACGCACCCAGTGGTGCGCCGTCCGGTAGCGCTCCCGCACGACCAGGCGGGTCCCGCCGTCGCCGTCGGGGCGCAGCACGAACGCCCAGGTGAAGTCGTACGGCGGGGACGCCGTCCCGGGCGCCACGCCGCCGTGCAGCACCAGGTGCTCCCCCGCGCGGACGTCGGCGACGTCGAGGCCGAGCTCCGGCGCCAGCCGCACCTGGTCCCCGACGGCGACGTCCTGCCACGCCGCTACGACGGTCTCCGCGGAGTGGATGTCGCAGCCGGCGAGGTTCTCGAGCGCGTCGTAGGTGTAGAAGCCGCCGCGGCCCTGCCCGAGCTGGGCCAGCCACGGCCAGACCTCCTCCGGCGGGGCGGCGACGTCGCTCGCCCGGGTGGCGACCACGCCGGCGTCGGGCAGGATCTCGTCCCCGGGCAGCGACGCGGCGACCTCCTCAGGGCTGGCTCCCCAGCGCAGCAGGGTCCGGCGCAGGGCGACGGCCGCTGCGGCGGCGACGGTCAGCGCCACCAGCGGCGCGGGCGTGGTGCGGGCTCCCATGACGATCACCTCGCCACCAGCCCAGCAGGCTGACGCCCGCGGCGGAAGTGACCGAGGTCCCGCGGGCGCGGTCCCCGACACGGCGCAGGCGCGGAGCGCGGTGGCCGGGAAGCCGCCGCGGACGCGGGGCCGGGAAGCCGCCGCGGACGCGGGGCCGGCAAGCCGCGGGCGCGGGGCTCAGTCCCGGCGCACCACAGGGTTGGAGAAGGCCCCGATGCCCTCGACCTCGACCTCCACGCGCTGACCGACGTCGATCGGTCCCACCCCGGCGGGGGTGCCGGTGAGGATGACGTCGCCGGGCAGGAGGGTGAAGATCGACGAGACGTAGGCGATCAGCTCGGGGACCTTGTGGACCAGCTGGGAGGTGCGTCCGTCCTGGCGCACCTCGCCGTCGACGCGGGCGCGGACGGCCAGGTCGGTGACGTCGAGGTCCAGGGCGATGTACGGGCCCATCGGGCAGGAGGTGTCGAACCCCTTCGCGCGGGTCCACTGCCCGTCGGTGGCCTGGACGTCGCGGGCGGTGACGTCGTTGGCGGCCGTGTACCCGAAGATCACGTCATTCGCCTTCTCCGGCGGCACGAACTTGCACAGGCGCGAGATGACGACGGCGAGCTCGGCCTCGTGGTGGACGTTCTGGCTGTAGGCCGGCAGCACGATCGGGTCGTCCGGCCCGATGACCGACGTGTTCGGCTTGAGGAACACCAGCGGCTCCGAAGGGACCTCGTTGCCCATCTCGGCGGCGTGGTCGGCGTAGTTGCGGCCGATGCCGATCACCTTCGACCGCGGGATCACCGGGGAGAGCAGCCGGACGTCGTCGAGCGGGACGCGCCTGCCGGTGGTGTCGAGGTCCCCGTAGATGGGGTCGCCCCGCAGGACCACGAGCTCGTCCGTCTCCTCGTCGAGGATGCCGTAATGAGGGTTCTCTCCCGTGGTGAAACGTGCGATGCGCATGGGCCCCACCCTAGTGCCGCCGGACCTCCTACCCTGGTGGGCATGCCCACGCTGACCGCTCCCCCGCGCGCGCTCGCGCCGGCCGAGTGGACCGCGCGGGCGTCGGCGCACGCCGCTCGTGCGGACGCGCTGACCGCCGCCCGGCGCGCGCGGCGCTCCCGGCACGAGAAGCACGCCATCGAGGACTTCCTCTTCGAGTACTACCCCGTCCGGCCGGCCCAGCTGGCCCGCTGGCACCCGGGGGTCGGCGTCGCCCTCCTGCCCGACGACGGCCCGGACGTCCGCGCGGCCCTCGCCGAGCGGGCCGGCTGGCGCTGGCACACCACGCTCGCCGACGACGGTGCGGCCCGGCTCGGGGGTGACGACGGCGCGGCCCGGCTGGGGGCCGACGACGGCACGGCCGTTCCCGGGCAGGACGACGACGACGCCGCCCGCCCCGGGCTGGGCGGCTCCGGACGGGTCGTCCTCGACGCCGCCGCCTTCCTCGGGGACCGGGGCGAGGGGGTGCGGTGGCTGGACGAGCTGCTGCGCCGCACCGCGTCGCGGCCCGCGCACCTGGGGTGTCTGGGGCTGCACGAGTGGGCGATGGTCTACCGGCAGGGCGAGCACCGTCACCCGCTGCCCCTGCGCCTCGGCCAGGCGGGCACGGACGCGGTGCTCGAGGCCCATCCGGTGCGCTGCTCGCACTTCGACGCCTTCCGCTTCTTCACCGAGCCGGCGCGGCCGCTCAACCGCCTCCAGCCCGAGCGCAGCACCCAGCCCGACCTCGAGCAGCCCGGCTGCCTGCACGCGAACATGGACCTGCTCAAGGCGGCGTTGAAGCTCGGGCCGGCCTGCCCCGGCGAGCTGCTGCTCGACTGCTTCGAGCTGGCCCGGGACATCCGGGTGCTCGACATGCGCGCCTCCCCCTACGACGTCACGAGCCTCGGCCACGCCCCGGTGGCCATCGAGACGCCAGCCGGGCGGGCCGAGTACGTCGCCCGGCAGCGGGACTTCGCCGAGCGCGCCGCGCCGCTGCGCGCCAGCCTGCTCGAGGTCACCGGCGCCCTGCTCGCCACCGCCTGACCCTCGCTCGCTCCCTCCCTGGCGCGGTGGGATGTCACGAGCTCGCCGAGGGGCCGGCCCGGCCGTGGACCGGCGCGATTGCGTCAGGCTGAGCCTGATGCTTCGACGCCGGTGAGGTGCCGTGGGGCCCGCGACGGGGTTCTCAGCACGGTCGTGACAGCACGTGCACCCCGGACGGGGACGTGACAGCACGTGCACCCCCGACGGGGACGTGACAGCACGTGCACCCCCGACGGGGACGTGCCATCTCGCGCATGACAGGACCGCCGCATCGTGACCGATTCGCCGCCGACAAGGTCTGGGCGGCGCCGCCTCCCCGGCGTAGCCTCCTGTGCTACCCGGGGGGATCCCCTGATCGGAGAGTGCGATGAAGCGTCTCTTGCGTGTGGTGCTGGTACTTGTCCTCGGTCTCGTGCTCCTCGGCCCGGTGTCCTCCGCGCAGGCCGCCGGCCCGTACTGCGGGATCCGCTGGGGCTCGCTCGCCAAGAGCGTGCCGACGATGTCCATGGACGCCTCGCTGACGAACGTGCGCACCGGCCGGCACGCCTGCTTCGACCGGATGGTGCTGGACGTGCGCGGTGACGTGCGCGGGTACGACGTCCGTTACGTCAGCCAGGTCTACCAGGAGGGCTCGGGCTTCGTGGTGCCGCTGCGCGGCGGGGCCAAGCTCAACGTGGTCGCGCGGGTGCCGGCCTACGACGACGCAGGCCGCGCCACCTACCGCCCGGCGAACCCGCGTGAGCTGCGCAACGTCACGGGCTACCGCACGTTCCGCCAGCTGGCGTGGGCCGGGACGTTCGAGGGGCAGACCACCATCGGGCTGGGCGTGCGCGCCCGGCTGCCGTTCCGGGTGTTCATCCTCGACGGCCCGGGGCACGGCTCGCGCCTCGTGATCGACGTCGCCCACCGCTGGTAGGCCTCGCCCACCGCTGGTAGAAATTCGCCACCGCTCGGTCAACCGTCACCACCGCCGGCAGACCGAGGCAGACACCAGCCGCGGGCGGTGGCCCGGACACCTTCCGGTCACCACCCGCGGCTACCCTGCACGCCGTGACCTCAGCACCCCTCGCCCGCCGCCTGGACCTGCGCGACGCGGTCGTCATCGGCGCCTCGTCGATGATCGGCGCCGGCGTCTTCGCGGTCTTCGCGCCCGCGTCCCAGGCAGCCGGCCCGTGGCTGCTGGCCGGTCTCGCCCTCGCCGTCGTCGTCGCGCTGTGCAACGCCACGTCGACGGCGCAGCTGGCGGCCGCCTACCCGACCTCGGGCGGCACCTACGTCTACGGCCGGGAGCGGCTGGGGCCGTGGTGGGGCTTCTCCGCCGGGTGGTGCTTCGTCATCGGCAAGACCGCCTCGTGCGCCGCCATGGCGACCACGTTCGCCGCCTACACCGTGCCGGGGCCGTGGCAGCGCCCCGTCGCGGCCGCCGCCGTGGTGGCCCTGACCGCGGTGAGCTGGCGCGGGGTCACACGCACGGCCGGCCTGGCCCGGGTGATCCTCGCGGTGGTGCTGGTGGCGATCGGGATCGCGCTGGCCGGGGCGTGGCTCGGCGGCGCCGCGGGCCCGCTGCTCGAGGGCGGCGCCGGCGCCGGCCCGGACGGCGGGGACGGGACGACGACGCCCGGCGCACCCTCCGGCGTCGGCGCCCTCGACGTCCTGCAGTCCGCGGGGCTGATCTTCTTCGCCCTCGCCGGCTACGCCCGCATCGCCACCCTCGGGGAGGAGGTCCGCGAGCCGCGCGCCACCATCCCGCGGGCGATCGTCACCACCCTCCTAGGCGTCGCGGTCCTCTACGCCGTCGTGGCCGTGACCGTGCTGAGCACCCTCGGTCCCGAGGGCCTCGCCCGTTCCGCGGCACCGCTGGCCGACGCCGTCGCGGCCGGCTCCTGGGACTGGGCCGTGCCCGTGGTCCGGGTCGGCGCGGCCGCCGCGTCTCTGGGCGCCCTGCTCGCGCTGCTCGCCGGGGTCGGGCGCACCACCCTGGCGATGGCCCGGAACCACGACCTGCCCGGCACCCTGGCCGCGGTGCACCCGCGGTTCCGGGTCCCGCACCGCGCCGAGGCGGCGGTCGCCGCCGTCGTGGTGGTCGCCGTGCTGGTGGCGGACCTGCGCGAGATGATCGGGTTCAGCTCCGTCGGCGTGCTGCTCTACTACGCCGTCGCGAACGTCTCGGCGTTCACGCAGGGCCCCGACCGCCGGCTCTACCCGCGGTGGATGCAGGTGCTCGGCGTGGTCGGCTGCCTGACGCTGGTCCTCACCCTGCCGGTCGGCTCGCTGGTCGCCGCGCTGGGGGTCCTGGCGGTGGGCCTCGGGTACCGGCTGGTGCGCCGCCCGGGCAGGGCCGCGTCCGGTGGTCCTACGCTCGACGGGTGACCGCACCGCAACCGCACGGCCTCCCCGTGGCGGGCGCCGCCCCCGCCGTCGCCGCCGCACGCCCGCGCGGCCCCCGGCTCGTCGGGATCGACGTCGCCCGCGGGCTGGCCGTCCTGGGCATGTTCGTCGCGCACCTGGGCGACGACGGGCCGGACGGCCGCCACGACCCGGCCTGGTTCGTCGTCGCCGACGGGCGCTCCGCCGCCTTGTTCGCGCTGCTCGCCGGCGTCTCGCTCGCGCTCGCGAACGGACGCCAGGTGCCGCCCGCGGGCCTGACGCTGATCCGTGCACGGCTCGCCACGCTGGTGCGCGCGGGTGTGCTCCTGGTAATCGGCGTCGTGCTGGTTCTCCTCGGCACCCCGGTGCTGGTCATCCTGCCGGCCTACGCGGCGATGTTCGTGCTCGCGCTCCCGTTCCTGGGCGCCGACCGGCGGGTGCTGCTGCTCGGCGCCGTGGCCGCCGCGGTCGTCTCCCCCACGGTGATCTTCCTCCTCACCACACCGCTGCAGGCGGGCGGGCTCAGCGTCGCGGCACGGCTCACCGGCCTGGACGACCCGGTGGAGCTGCCCATGGACGTGTTCGCCACGGGCGCCTACCCGGCGCTGGTGTTCCTCACGTACATCCTGCTGGGCATGATCGTGGGCCGGTCGCACCTCTCGTCCACGCGCGTCCAGCTCGCGCTCCTGGGGTCGGGAACCGTCCTGGCCGCGGCGGCGTGGGGGACCTCCCGGGTGGTGCTGGACGCGCTGGGCGATGACGCCCCGCCGCTCGCCCTGCGCCTGGCCAGCGCGGGCGCGCACGAGTACTCCACGCTCGAGGTGGTCGGGAACTGCGGGACCTCGCTCGCCGTCATCGGGCTGTGCCTCCTGCTCACCGGCCCGGCCTCGGCGGCCGGGCGTGCGGGCGCCGGGGTGCTCTCCCCCGTCGCGGCCACCGGGGCGACCAGCCTGAGCGTGTACTCCTTCCACATCGTGGCGATCTTCCTGCTCGGCAACGACGTCGTCTGGTACCCGGAGTCGAACGCCGTGCTGCTGTGGTTCGTGGCGATCGCCCTCGCCGCGGCCTGGCTGTGGCGGCGGTTCCTCGGCCGCGGGCCCCTCGAGCGGCTGGTGCGCTCCGCCGTCGCCGCGGTGCTCGGGCCGCCCCCGCCGCGCTGAGCCGGAGCCGCCCGACGTCGTCAGCCGCCGAGGGCGCGGCACATCTCGAGCAGCTTGGTCACGGTGGCCCAGTTGCGTGCGGTCCCGCTCCTCGTCACCCCGCGCGAGAGCAGCTCCGCCAGCACCGAGCGACCGAGACCGTCGGGCGTGTGCAGGTAGAGCACGCGGGCGACCATCTCGGCCTCGTCGCGGCTGCCCCGGTCGGCGGCCCGGGCGAGCGCCGTCTCCACGGCCCGCCGGGCGCCGTCGTCGGGCGGCGAGGGGAGGAAGACGGCGTGGACCTTCTTGGGGTCCGGCTCGGCCCGGTAGGGGTTGGCCGCCGCCACCTGCTCCAGCTCGGCGGCGGGGCGGACGAGCACCGCCGGCGCGACGCCGAGCCGCTCCCGCACCGCGTCGGCGAGCTCGCTGCCCAGCTCCTCCTCGTCCGCGCGGTCCGAGGTGAGGACGATGTTGCCGCTGTTGACGTACGTGGCCACGTCGCCGTGCCCGAGGCCGGTTGCGACCTCGCGCAGGTCCGCCATCGCGATCCTGTTGTGCCCGCCGACGTTGATGCCCCGCAGCAGCGCGACGTAGGCGGTCACGGCTGGAGCCGCTCGTGGACCGGGCGCCGCTCCCCCTCGAGCCAGACCTCCGTGGGCAGGTCGCCGGGCAGGTCGGGGTTGCCGACGCCGACGAACGTCGGCTCCACGCCGGCGGCCGCCTGCCGCTCGTAGTCCCGCAGCGCACCCAGGGCCCACCGACCGAGGAGGAACAGGCCCACCAGGTTCACGGTGGCCATGAGCCCCATGGCCACGTCCGCGAGCGCCCAGACGGTGCTCAGCTCCAGCAGCGCGCCGACGGCGACCGCGGCGACCACGAGCAGCCGGATCCCGAGGTTGGTGACCCGCCCGGGCCTGATGAAGTCGGTGTTGACCTCGGCGTAGGTGAAGTTGCCGAGCACGGAGGAGAAGGCGAAGACGAAGATCAGCGCGGTCATCGGGACGGTCGTCCACGTCCCGAGCGACTCGGCGACGGCCGTCTGGGTCAGCACGGCGCCGCGGTCGTCGCCCGTGACGCCGGGGGTGTACACCGCCGGCCCGGCGAGCAGGATCATGAACGCGGTGGCGGAGCAGACGACGATCGTGTCGACGAAGACGCCGAGGGACTGGATGAAGCCCTGCTGCGCGGGGTGCGCGACGGTGGCGGTGGCCGCGGCGTTCGGGGCGGACCCCATGCCGGCCTCGTTGGAGAACAGGCCACGCTTGACGCCGTTGAGCAGCGACGCGAGCATCCCGCCGGCGGTGCCGGCCAGCGCCTCGTCGAGCCCGAACGCGCCCCGCACGATGTCCGCCACGACGCCCGGGATCTCGGGAAGGTTCAGCGCGACGACGACAAGGGCGAGCAGGACGTAGAACAACGCCATGACCGGGGCCATCCACTCCGTCACCCTGGCCACGGACCGGATGCCACCGAGGATCACCGGGGCCGCGAGGGCGACGAGGAACAGGGCGGTCGCCCACGTCGGCCAGCCGTGCGCGCCCTCCAGCGTCCCGGCGATCGTGTTGGCCTGCACCATGTTGAAGGCCAGCCCGAACGCGAAGATCAGGCAGACCGCGAACACGATGCCCCACCGGCGCGAGCCCAGGCCGCGCTGGATGTAGAAGGCCGGGCCGCCGCGGAACGTGCCGTCGTGCCACCGGACCTTGTACATCTGGGCGAGCGTCGCCTCCATGAACGCCGTGGCCATGCCGAGGAGGGCGACCACCCACATCCAGAAGATGGCGCCGGGACCCCCGAGGGTCAGGGCGATCGCGACGCCGGCGATGTTGCCGGTCCCCACCCGCGAGGCCAGCCCGATCGCGAACGCCTGGAAGGAGGAGATGCCGCCCTCGGCGCCCTGCCGCGAGCCGAGCACCGACCGCACCATCCGGCCGAAGTGACGCACCTGCAGGGCACGCGAGCGCACCGTGAAGTAGATGCCCGCCCCGACCAGCAGGAAGATCAGCACATAGGTGTACAGGACGTCGTTGACGGCGCCGACCACAGCATCCATCGGGTTCTCCTCGGCTCGGCGGCGCCCTGCCCGCCCTCGGGCCGGACGCGCACGGTCTGGACCGGGGAAAGGTACCCGCCGCCGCCGACGGGCGCAGGTCGGGCGGCCGACGGCCCACCGCGGTCGGGCGGTACGCGCCGCGGGCGCCCGAGCCGCTCGGCTGCGCCGGACCCGCTCAGGCGTGCGGGAGGGTCACCGGCGCATCGCGCCGGACGGACGCGCCCACACGTCGCCGGGCAGCTCGCCCGGCGCGTCGGCGAGGTCCGCGGCGACGAAGACCGGCTCCCACGCGCCGGCCCCGCCCGGTGCCGCGGAGACCTGGCGTGCCCCGGCCACCTGACGTGCCGCGGTCACCTGGCGTTCGTAGTCGCGCAGAGCAGCCACCACCCACCCGGTGAGCCGCACGAGCGCGACGAGGTTGACCACGGTGATCAGGGCCATCGCCGTGTCCATCAGCGCCCACACCGTCTGCAGGGCGAGGAGCGAGCCGATGCCGGTGGTGGCCACGACCGTCCCGCGCAGCACGCGGTAGGCGCCCGCCCCGGCGCGGAGGAACTGCAGGTTGACCTCGGCGTAGGCGAAGGCCCCCAGGATGGAGGAGAAGCCGAAGAAGAAGATCATCACGGTCATCGGCCAGGCCATCCAGTCCCCGAGCTGGGACGTGACCGCCGTCGTCGTCAGGCTGCCCGCCGCGTCGACGCCGGTGGCTCCCGGGACGTACACGGAGGCGCCGCCGGCCAGGATGATGAAGGCCGTCGAGGTGCAGATGAACATCGTGTCGACGAACACGCCGAGCGACTGGATCAGCCCCTGCTGCACCGGGTGCGCGACGGTGGCGGTCGCCGCGGCGTTGGGCCCGGTGCCCATGCCCGCCTCGTTGGAGAACAGACCGCGTCGCACCCCGTTGAGGATCGCGGCCACGACGCCGCCGCCCACGCCGGCGAGCCCCGCGCGCAGCCCGAACGCCCCGGCGAAGATGTCGGCGAAGAACTGCGGGACCGCCTCGAGGTTGAGGGCGACCACCGCGACCGCCGTCGCGACGTAGGCCAGCGCCATCAGCGGGGTCATCACCTCGGCCACCCGCGCCACGAGCTTGACGCCGCCGAAGACGACCAGGGCGGTGATCACCACGAGGACGAGCGCGCTCAGCCACGTCCCGACGCCGTGGGAGGACTCGACGGTCACGGCGATGGTGTTGGCCTGCACCATCGGCATGGCCACGACCATGGACAGGACGAGCAGCCACGCGAAGACGGTGCCCCAGCGCCGCGAGCCGAGCCCCCGGCTGATGTAGTACGCCGGGCCGCCGCGGAAGGTGCCGTCGAGGGCGCGGACCTTGAACAGCTGGGCGAGGGTCGCCTCGGCGAAGGAGGTCGCCATCCCGACGAGGGAGACCATCCACATCCAGAAGATCGCGCCCGGCCCGCCCAGGATCAGGGCGAGGGCGACACCGGTGATGTTCCCGATGCCGATCCGCGTGGCCATGCCGATCGCGAACGCCTGGAAGGAGGAGATCCCGCCGTGGGCGCCGCGCCGCGAGCGCACGACGTAGCCGAGCATCTGCCCGAACAGCCGCACCTGCACCGCCCTTGTGCGCCAGGTCATCCACACCCCGACGGCGACGAGGAGTCCGACGAGGACGTAGAGGTACATCGCGTCGTTGACGACGGTGATCAGCTCGGTCATCTCAGGTTCCGTTCGCGGTGGCGCGACGGGCACAGGTGCGTGACCGCCGCGCAGCATCCTCACACGCGCAGCCTCCCCGGTGAACCGGCGGGCCGAACGTCGGGCGGGCGCTGGCGGCCGCCGCCGGGCCGCACTGCCGTCCGCGGCAGTGAGAGGATCGGGGGATGCTGCCCGCCGCGACCCTCAACCTCGCCCTCGACGACCTCGAGGACGCCGGCGCCACCAGCGACCCCGACGCCATCTACGCGGCCTACGAGCAGTGGGCAGCCGCCACCGGCATCACGCTCTACCCCCACCAGGAGGAGGCGGTGATGGAGCTGGTCTCCGGCTCCCACGTCATCCTCGCCACCCCCACCGGGTCGGGGAAGTCGCTCGTCGCCGTCGGCGCCCTGTTCACCGCGCTGGCGACCGGCCGGACCGGCTACTACACCGCCCCGCTCAAGGCGCTGGTGTCCGAGAAGTTCTTCGACCTCGTCGACCTGTTCGGCTCGGCGAACGTCGGCATGGTCACCGGCGACTCCGCGATCAACCCCGACGCCCCCATCATCTGCTGCACCGCCGAGATCCTCGCCAACCAGGCGCTGCGCAACGGTGGCGCGGGCGCCGACGCCGACGCCGTCGTGTGCATGGACGAGTTCCACTTCTACGCCGACCCCCAGCGCGGCTGGGCCTGGCAGGTCCCCCTCCTGGAGCTGCCCCGCGCCCAGTTCCTGCTGATGAGCGCCACCCTCGGGGACGTCTCGTTCTTCGTCGAGGACCTGAACCGCCGCACCGGCCGCGACGTCGCGGTGATCGACGACGCCGAGCGGCCCGTCCCGCTGACCTTCACCTACTCCGTCGAGCCGATCCAGGATCTCCTCCTCGAGCTGGTCTCCACCCACCGCTCCCCCGTGTACGTGGTGCACTTCGCGCAGAAGGACGCGGTGGAACGGGCGCAGTCGCTCACGTCGGTGCAGGTGGCCACGCGCGAGCAGCGCGACCGCATCGCCGACGCGCTCGGCGACTTCCGGTTCGGGCCGGGTTTCGGCCAGGTCCTCTCCCGCCTGCTGCGGCACGGGATCGGCGTGCACCACGCCGGGATGCTGCCGCGCTACCGGCGCCTGGTCGAGCGCCTGACCCAGGGCGGGCTGCTCGGGGTGATCTGCGGCACCGACACCCTGGGCGTGGGCATCAACGTCCCCATCCGCACCGTCGTCATCACGTCGCTGACGAAGTTCGACGGCGAGCGGATGCGCCACCTCAGCGCCCGCGAGTTCCACCAGATCGCCGGGCGCGCCGGCCGCGCGGGGTTCGACACCACTGGCGAGGTGATCGTGCAGGCTCCCGAGCACGTCATCGAGAACGCCAAGGCGCTGGCGAAGGCGGGCGACGACGAGCGCAAGCGCCGCAAGATCGTGCGGAAGAAGGCCCCGGCCGGCGCGGTGAACTGGACCGACAAGACCTTCGAGCGGCTGCGCGACGCGGACCCGGAGCCGCTGACCAGCCAGTTCCACGTCTCGCACACGATGGTGCTCTCCGTGCTCGCGCGCGAGGGCGACCCCGTCGCGGCGATGTACCGCCTGGTCACCGACAACCATGAGCCGGAGCGGGACCGCAACCCGCACCTGCGCCGGGCTATCGAGATCTACCGCTCGCTGCGCGCCGGCGGCGTGGTCGAGCACGCGGACGCCGCGTGGCGCCGTGCCCACCCGGGCGAGCCGTACGTGCGGCTGACGGTCGACCTGCCGCGCGACTTCGCCCTCAACGCCCCGCTCTCCCCCTTCGCCCTGGCGGCCATCGACCTGCTCGACGCCGAGCACCCGGACTTCGCCCTCGACGTCGTCTCCGTCATCGAGGCCACGCAGGAGGACCCGCGGCCGGTGCTCTACGCCCAGCAGCGCGCCCTGCGCGGGGAGGCCGTGGGGGCGATGAAGGCCGAGGGGATCGAGTACGAGGAGCGCATGGCGCTGCTGGAGGACGTCACCTGGCCCCGCCCGCTGGCCGACATGCTGCAGGCGGCGCTGGCGACCTACCGGCAGACGAACCCGTGGGTCTCCGACTACGAGCTCCAGCCGAAGTCGGTGGTGCGCGAGATGGTCGAGCAGTCCATGACCTTCTCCGAGCTGGTCTCGCGCTACCAGCTGGCCCGCTCCGAGGGGGTCGTGCTGCGCTACCTCACGGACACGTACCGGGCGATGCGGCAGGTGGTCCCCGCCTCCGCCCGGACGGAGGAGGTCGTGGCGATCATCGACTGGCTGGGTGACCTGGTTCGCTCGGTGGACTCCTCGCTCCTGGACGAGTGGGAGGCGCTGGCCGCGGGGGCGGCGGCGTCGGTGGGGGCCATGGTCGTCCCCGAGGAGGAGCCGGCGGGCGAGCGCCGCTTCGGCGAGGGGCCCGAGGGCGAGCTGCCGGTCACCCGCAACCGGCACGCCTTCCGCGTGGCGGTGCGCAACGTTCTCTTCCGCCGGGTGGACCTCCTCGCTCGCGAGGCGTACGAGGCCCTGGGGCAGCTGGACGGCGACGCCGGCTGGGACGCCGGCCGCTGGGAGGCGGCCATGGCGCCGTACTGGGCCGAGTACGACTGGCTCGGCACGGGGCCCGAGGCCCGCGCCGCCGGTCTCGTCCACGTGGTCGAGAACCCCACCGACGCGGACCTGCCCGACCCCGACGGCCTGCCCGACGGCGCCGAGGTCGTCCTGCCGGTGCGGGCCTGGCTGGTGCGCCAGACGTTCGAGGACCCGGCCGGCGACCACGACTGGGGCCTGACCGCGCTCGTCGACCTCGACGCCTCCGACGCCGCGGACGGCGCGGTGGTGAGGGTGCTGACGGTCGGCCCGAGGTGACGGCGCGGCGGAGGACCCCGGCGGGCACCCCGGCACTGCGGGTGCTGGCCGAGGCGGGCGTGGCCCACGAGGTGCTGGCCTACGAGCACGACCCGCGCGCCGGGGAGTACGGCAAGGAGGCCGCCGAGGCCCTCGGGGTGGACCCCGCCCGGGTGCTCAAGACGCTCGTGGCCGCCGTGGACGGGACCCTCACGGTCGCCGTCGTCCCGGTGGCGGGCCGGCTGGACCTCAAGGCCCTGGCGACGGCGGTCGGCGGGAAGCGCGCCGACCTCGCCGAGCCGGGGGCGGCCGAGCGGGCCACGGGGTACGTCGTCGGCGGCATCTCCCCGCTCGGGCAGCGCACGCGGCTGCGGACCGTGGTGGACTCCTCCGCCCTCGACCACCCGAGCGTCCTGGTCAGCGCCGGGCGCCGCGGGCTCGACGTCGCGCTGGCCCCGACCGACCTCGTCGCCCTCACCGGCGCCGTGGTCGCCCCGGTGGGCCGGGCGTGAGCGGGGACAGTGCTGCCGGGACCGGCCCGGCCGCCGCGTCGGACGCCCGTGGCGCCGGCGGGCCGCGGGTGCCGGACCCCGACGTCGCCCTGCGCCTCGAGCCGTTCGCCGGGCCGACCGCCGGCGGGCTCGTCGACATCTCGCTCACCGGCGTCGACCTGACCGGCGCGGACCTGACCGGCACCGTGCTCGACGAGGTGCAGGTCGAGGCTTCCTCCCTCGACCGGCTGCGCGGGGCGGGCGGGAGATGGCGGCACACGGTGCTCGTGGACTG
This sequence comes from Georgenia daeguensis, assembly GCF_039537705.1. Lineage (NCBI taxonomy): Bacteria > Bacillati > Actinomycetota > Actinomycetes > Allobogoriellales > Allobogoriellaceae > Georgenia > Georgenia daeguensis. Next base: position 26,979 of record NZ_BAABBA010000007.1, on the reverse strand, counting down.
CCGCCTCGACGGCGCAGACCTGGCCAACCTCCGTGCCGAGGACGTCTCGCTGGTGCGCTGTGCGCTGCGCGAGGCGCGCCTGACCGGTGCGCAGCTGCCGGGGGCACGGCTGCGGGCGGTGCGGCTCGAGGGCGTCCGCGCCTCGCTGACCAGCTGGCGCGGGGCCACGTTCCAGCACGTGGTGCTGCGGGGCTGCGACCTCACCGAGGCGGACCTGACCGGGGCCGCCCTGACGGACGTGCTGCTCGAGGACTGCGACCTCACCGGCGCGCAGCTGTCGAAGCTGCGCTGCGAGCGGGTGCACCTGAGGGGCTGCCGGCTCCGTGGGGTCGGGGGCGTGGACGGGCTGCGCGGCGCCAGCGTGAGCGAGGCCGACGCGTACGAGCTCCTGCCGGCCCTGGCCCGGGCAGCCGGGGTGCGGATCTCCGAGAGCGGGCCCTGGGGGCGGTAGGCGCGCGACCGGTGGGGAGGCGCGCGACCGCGGGGCGGTCCGGACCGACCGACCGCGGGGCGGTCCGGACCGACCGACCGGCGGCCGGGACCGGCAGCCGGATCTGGGTGGCCGGGAGCCTCCGCCGTCGGCCCTGCGTGTCAGCCGGCGCCCAGGGCGACACCGAGCAGCGCCGCGGCGAGGCCGAGCACGAGCATCCCCCCGGTGTGCGCCGCCGCCTGGGCGAGGCGCCGCTGGCACAGGAGGCGCACGCCCTCGACGCTCGCCGTGCTGAACGTCGAGTAGCCGCCGAGGAAGCCGACGCCGAGCACCGTCCCGGCGTCACCGAGCCCGGGACGGCTCAGGACGAGGCCGGTGAGCAGCCCCAGCAGGAAGCAGGATGTGACGTTGACCAGCGCCGTGCCGAGGGGGACCGAGAGCCGGTTGTGGCGGGCGACGAGGGTGTCGAGCACGAACCGGGCGGCGGCACCGAGCCCGCCGGCGAGGGCGGTCAGCAGGGCGATCATGCACCCGCCCGACGCGGCTCACGGGACCGGGACCGCGCCGCCGCGACCGCGACGCCGACCCCCGCGGCGACGAGCCCGGCGACCACGCTGACCACCGCGTACAGCACCCCGACGGCCGCATGACCTCCCTGCAGGAGCCGCTCGACCTCGAGGACGAACGTGCTGTAGGTGGTGAAGCCGCCCAGGAGCCCCGTGCCGCACCCCACGCGGACGGCGCGGCGCCAGCCGATGTCGTCCCCGCCGCGCAGCAGCGACTCGAGCAGCACCCCGAGGAGCAGCGACCCCACGACGTTGATGAGGAACGTGGTCCACGGCCACCCACCGGCCTGCGCCGGCAGCGCGGCCTCCAGCTGTGCGCGGGCGGCGGTGCCGAGCGTCCCGCCGAGGGCCACCAGCGCGGCGAGCCGGGGCAACGACGAGCGGCCGGCCGGCGGACGGCTCACCGCCACGGTGCCCCGATGTCCTTCCAGTCCACCACGCTGAGCGGGACGGTCAGCACGGGCCGGTGCTGGTGGTGGGCCAGGTGCACCGCGACGGACCCCTCCAGGAACTCGCGCATCCGGGCTGCCCCGCCCGGCGCGCGCGTCCCGACGACGATCACCGCCGCGTCCACCGCCCGGGCGAGATGGGTCAGCGCCCGGTCCGGGCGGCCGGCGAGGTACCTCAGATGCCACGGCACCCCCGCGTCGGCGAGCGCCGCGGTGAGCTGCTCACGCAGCTCGGCGTCGATGTCCCGCCACCGGTCGTCCGCCGTGTCGGGGTCGATCGGCGCATGCCGCACACTGCCGTCGTCGAGCTCCTCGACCACGTAGCGCGAGGTGTCCGCGTAGGCGAGGTAGAGCGCCGGGGCACCGACCGCCCGGGCCCACGACGCGGCCGTCAGGACGACCAGGTCGGGCTGCCCGGGGACGACCCCGACGACGCCCGGGTGCCCCGCCATGTCCACCATGCGCGACACGGCCGGCTGCGGCACCTGCCTCACCGTCGGTCCTCCTCTCGGGCTCTCCCGCCGGACCACCAGGGGTGCACGTGCGGCTACTGCTTCGCGGCCTTGGCGGCGGCCTTCGCGGCCTTCTTGTTCTCGCGCACCCGGGTGAGGGAGTCGGCGTCGACGATGTCGGCGACGGACCGGAACGACCCCTCCTCGCCGTAGGCGCCGGCGGCCTCCCGCCAGCCCGGCGCGGTCAGCCCGTACTGCTTGCCGAGCAGCGCGAGGAAGATCTTGGCCTTCTGCTCGCCGAACCCGGGCAGGGCCCGGAGCCGGCGGAGCACCTCCTTGCCGTCCGGGTCGCCGCGGGTCCACAGGGCGGCGGCGTCGCCGTCGTACTCCTCGACGAGGGCAGCGCTGAGCGCCTGGATGCGCCCGGCCATCGATCCGGGGTAGCGGTGCACGGCCGGGGGCTGCCGGCACACCTCGGTCAGCTCGTCCGGGTTCATCGTCGCCAGACGGCGCACGTCGAGCCCGCCGAGCCGGTCGGCCAGCTTGCTGGGGCCCGCGAACGCGGTCTCCATCGCCACCTGCTGGTCGAGCAGCATCCCGACCAGGAGGGCGAACGGGTCCGTCGAGAGGAGCGCGTCCGCGGCGTCGTCACCGGTGATGTGCAGGTCGTGGCTCATGCCCGAAGTCTGCCAGGCCGCTCCGCCGTGCGGCGGCACGGCGTACGGGACCAAGGTCCCCTGCCCGCGCCGCGGCCGCGGGCGAGGGTCTGACCGTGAGCACCCCGCCCCTCCGCGCCCGACCGGCCCCGACCGTGCGGACGCAGCGGCACGACCCCGCCCAGCGTCCGCTGATCGTCATCTGGGAGGCCACCCGGGCGTGCGCCCTGGCGTGCCGGCACTGCCGTGCCGAGGCCGCTCCCGGTCGCCACCCCAGCGAGCTGAGCACCGACGAGGCCACCGCACTGATGGAGCAGGTGGTCGCCTTCGGCCGGCCGTACCCGATCTTCGTCATCACCGGGGGCGACTGCTTCGAGCGGGATGACCTCGCGGAGATCGTGCGGCGAGGACGCGCGCTGGGCCTCGCCGTCGCCGTCTCGCCGTCCGGGACCGCGAAGCTCACCAGAGACTCCCTCGCCGACCTCCACGACGCGGGGGTCAACGCGCTATCGCTGTCGCTGGACGGTGCCGACGCCGCGACGCACGACGGTTTCCGCCGGGTGCCGCACACGTTCGACCGGACGATCGCAGGCTGGCGCGCCGCCCGGGAGCTCGGGATGAAGGTCCAGATCAACACGACCGTCGCCCGCCACGACGTCCACCAGCTCGCCGACATCGCCGCCCTCGTGCGGCAGGAGGGGGCGCTGACGTGGAGCGGCTTCCTCCTCGTGCCCACCGGGCGCGGCGCCGACCTCGGATCGCTCACCGCGCGGGAGGTCGAGGACGTCCTGAACTTCTTCTACGACATCGGCCACGCCGTGCCCGTGAAGACCACCGAGGGGCACCACTTCCGCCGGGTGGCGCTCCAGCGCGCGGCTCTCGCGCGGCGCGGCGTCGGCCACGAGGAGGCCATGGACCTCGGGCCGCTCTACCGGTCGCTGCGGGTGCGCGGTGCCCGTCTCGGCCTGCTCGACGCCACCGACCGGGAGCGCCGCGCGCCGATCAACGTCTCCTCCGCGAACGGCTTCGTCTTCGTCTCCCACCTCGGCACGGTCCACCCGAGCGGGTTCCTGCCGGTGGCGGCGGGCAACGTGCGCGTCGCGCCGCTCACCGAGATCTACCGCTCGTCCCCGCTCTTCACCGCCCTGCGAGACCCGGACCGGCTCACCGGGCGGTGCGGCGCCTGCGAGTACCGCCGCATCTGCGGCGGCTCCCGCTCCCGGGCGTACGGCGTCACCGGAGACATGTTCGCGGAGGAGCCGTGGTGCGCGTACGTGCCCGGCACCTTCCCCTACCCCGAGGAGGCCGGCGCCCTCCTGCCGCGGTGAGCCGACCGACGTCGCAGCCCTACCGGCCGTTCACGCGATGCGGGCCCGTGCGGGCTCCTCGCCGGAGCTGCCTCCGGCGTCGTCCGGGCGGATCTGCCGGCCGGTGCGCTCGCCCGGGGCCTGCCCCCCGGCGTGGCCGCCATGGGTCGGCCCGCCGACGGCGTTCCCCAGCTGGCCGACGGCGCCGCTGCGTGCCGGGTGCTCCACGACGCCGAGCTCGTCGAGCAGGAAGAGGAACGCCTCGGCGTACGGGTTGCCCTCGATCCGCGTGGCCACCTCGGCCCAGTCCACCTGCTCCCGGAGCGCGCGGGCCACGGGGAGCAGGTCGGAGAAATTGCAGCGCTGCTCGGTCAGCACGCGCATCTTCTCCGAGAGGATGTCGGTGGCCTGCATGACCGGCATGGGCACGCCGAAGACGTCGAAGGAGTCGGCCCGGTCGAAGATCTCGTCCGGGACGGGCTCGCCGTCAAGCCGGAAGATGATGTCGACCAGGGCCTCGCCCTTGTAGGCCTTGAAGAGCCAGTTCTCCACCGGGTCCACGACGCGCAGCTCCGTCTCCGACAGCGCCTCCCAGGCGGTCGAGCGGTCCTGCTCGCGGATGACGAAGTCGGCGTCGTGCTCGGACTGCGGTGCACCGTGCACCCACGCGGCGAACCCGCCGGCGAGCGCGAACGGGATGCCGGCACCGGAGAGGGCGGCCCCGACGATGCGCATGCCCTCGTGCAGATCTTGGCGGTCGCTGTCGTCCATGCGTTCGGGTTTACACGACGGCGCGCGCCCTCGCATCAGGACGGGCAGAATCGGCCCCGATGCGTATCGCGACCTTCAACATCCTCCACGGCCGGTCGCTCACGGACGACCGCGTCGACCTCGACCGCTTCGCCGACGCCGTGCGGACCCTCGACGCCGACGTGCTCGCCCTGCAGGAGGTCGACCGCGACCAGCCTCGCTCCCACGGCGCCGACCTCACCGCCGTCGCCGCCGAGGCCATGGGCGCCGTCGACCACCGGTTCGTCGCCACGATGCATGGCCTGCCGGACCTGTGGACCGCGGCCACCGGCGAGGAGCAGCCGGAGTCGTCCGCCTACGGCATCGCCCTGCTCAGCCGGTACCCGGTGGCGAGGTGGAAGGTCCTCGCGCTGCCGAGCCCCCACCAGCGGGTGCCGGTGACGTTCCCGGGCCGCACGCGCCCCGTGCTGGTCAAGGACGAGGCGCGCACGGCGCTCGCCGCGCTGGTGGTCACCCCGGAGGGGCCCGTCGCCGTGGTGGGCACGCACCTGACGTTCGTGCCCGACTGGAACGTCGCCCAGCTGCGCCACATCGTCAAGGCGACGCGAGACATGACGCGCCCCTTCGTCCTCATGGGCGACCTCAACCTCGCCGGCGGGGAGCCCTCGCGGCACAGCGGCCTGCGGCCCCTGGTGACCGCCGCGACGTTCCCGCTCACCGAGCCCGCCGAGCAGCTGGACCACATCCTGGTCGACGGCGACGTCCGCACCACCGAGCCCGGCCGCTCCCACAACCTGGGCATGTCCGACCACCGCGCCCTCTCCGTCGGCATCGAGATCGGGCGCACGGAGACCCCCTCGGACGCCAGACCGCGGGCCGGCACCCGCACGCCCGCCCGGGTGGAGGCCCGGGCGGCGAGCCGGTCCACCTGACGCGTCGGGCCGGTGAGCCGGTCCACCCGACGGCGTCGGGCCGGTGAGCCGGTCCACCCGACGGCCTCGGGCCGGTGAGGCACAGGTCTGCCGTCCGGCGGGATCCACCTCACGCCCGGGCGGCCCCCACGTCGGCACGGCGCGCGCCTGGGTAGGGTCGGACCCCGTGGAGCACCAGATCGCGGAGAACCTCGCCGTCGTGCGACGCCGGATCGCCGACGCCGCCCGGGTCGTCGGTCGCGACCCGTCCGAGGTCCGCCTGCTGCTCGCGGTGAAGACCCAGCCGGTGGCGGCGATCCGGGCGGCCCTGGACGCCGGCGCGGACCTGCTCGGCCACAACCGGGCCCAGGAGCTCGTGGCCACCGGGCCCGCGCTCGCCGAGGCCGGCGTCCCTCCGCACGAGATGCACTTCATCGGGCACCTGCAGTCCAACAAGGTGAACCAGGTGCTCCGGTGGGCCACGTGCGTCCAGACCGTCGACACCCTACGGCTGGCGGAGCGGCTCGACGCCGCGGCCGCACGCCGTGGCGCGGCGGAGGGCGACGGCGCGCCGCTCGACGTCATGGTGCAGGTGAACACCTCCGGGGAGGCCACCAAGGCCGGCGTCGAGCCCGACCGAGCCACGGAGCTCGCCATCGCCGTCGCCGCCCTGCCGCACCTGCGGCTGCGCGGCTTCATGACGATCGGCGCCAACTCCCCCGACGTCGACGTCGTGCGCGACTCCTACGAGACGTTGGCCGCGGTGCGCGCCCGGGTGCTGGCCGCCGGCGCGCCCGGCACCGGCGAGGCGACCGAGCTGAGCATGGGGATGAGCGGGGACCTGGAGCTCGCCGTCGCCGCCGGGGCGACGATGGTGCGCGTGGGCACGGCCGTGTTCGGGGCCCGCCCGCCGGCCTGATCCTCACGGCACCCGGTAGGTCCACTCCTCGGTGAGGAACTTCGTCTCCATGAGCTCCTCGGCGCGGGCGATCTCCTCGGGCCGGTAGTCCGACAGCCGCGTGTCGTACCGGCCGCGGAAGTACGCGATGAACGCGTCCACGATGTCCGCCCGGGTCATGCCCGTCTGCGAGCGCATGGGGTCCACCCGCTTGTTGGCGCTGCGGATGCCCTTGTCGGAGAGCTTCTCCCGGCCGATGCGCAGGACGTCGAGCATCTTGTCCGCGTCGATGTCGTAGCTCATCGTCACGTGGTGCAGCACCACCCCGGAGGCGAAGCGCTTCTGCGCCGCGCCGCCGATCTTGCCCTGCTCCGACGCGATGTCGTTCAGGGGCACGTACCGGGCCCTGACGCCCACCTCGGCCAGCGCACCGAGCACCCAGTCGTCGAGGAAGGCGTAGGACTGCTCGAAGCTCAGGCCCTCGACCAGGGACTCCGGGACGACCAGCGAGTACGTGATGCAGTTGCCGGGCTCCATGAACATGGCGCCGCCGCCGGAGATGCGGCGCACCACGGTCATGCCGTGGCGCTCGAGCGCCTCGGTGTCGACCTCGTTGCGCACGGACTGGAAGGAGCCGATGACGACGAGGGGGGCGTTCCACTCCCAGATGCGCATGGTCGGCCCGCGCCGGCCCGCGGCCACCTCCTCGGGGATCACCTGGTCGAGCGCGACGTTCAGCGCCGGGTGCACCGGCTCGCCGTGGATGACCTCGAAGGTGTGGTCCCGCCAGCTCGTCGCGTGACCCAGCGCCCGGCGCACCGCGATCCCGACGGACTCGGGGGTGAAACCGACGAGGCTCACGTTGTGGTCGACGGCCTCCTCGACGGCCCGCGCCAGCTGGGCCGCCGAGGCCGTCTCCGGCATGCCGTTCAGCGCGGCGTTGATGTCCTCCAGCGCGTCGTCCGGCTCGAGGAAGAAGTCCCCGGAGAGCCGGGCCCGGGCGAGGCGCCCGTCCTCGACGTCGACGTCGACCGCGACCAGCTTGCCGCCGGGAACCTTGTACTCACCGTGCATGGTTCCACCCTAGATCCCGCGCCGCGCCGGACCGGCGTGCGGTCCGTCACGCACGACCGCGGAGCCTCCCGCACCACGGCGGAGCCTCCCCGGCCGGAGCCGCGGGGCCCGGCCGGGCGGCACCCGCCCGCCGCCTACCGCGGCTCGACGCCGTGGTGGAGCAGGCCCCACACCACGGACTCGGTCAGCGCCTCCCAGCTGGCCTCGATGATGTTGGTGCCGACACCGACCGTGGACCAGCTCTGCACGCCGTCGGAGGTCTCGATGAGCACCCGGATGATGGCGTCGGTGCCCTGCTGGCTGTCGAGGATGCGCACCTTGTAGTCGATCAGCTCGAAGTCCTCGATCTCCGGGTAGGTCCCGACGAGCGCGGCGCGCAGCGCGTGGTCGAGGGCGTTGACGGGGCCGTTGCCCTCGCCGGTGCTGATCATCCGGCCGTGCCCGGTGCGCAGCTTGACCGTGGCCTCGGAGTCGATCTGCCCGTCGCCGGGGCGGTGCTCGACGAAGGTGCGCCAGCTCTCGACGTCGAAGAAGCGGGGCGCGCGTCCGCCGTCGATCTCGGCGCGCAGCAGCAGCTCGAAGGAGGCGTCCGCGGCGTCGTAGGTGTAGCCGGCCGCCTCGGCCTCCTTCACGCGGGTGGTCACGCGGGTCAGCAGCTCGGACTGGCCCGTCAGGTCGAAGCCGAGCTCGCGGCCCTTGAGCTCGATGGAGGCCCGCCCGGCCATCTCCGAGACGAGCATGCGCATGTCGTTACCCACGGCGACGGGGTCGATGTGCTGGTAGAGGTCCGGGTCCACCCGGATCGCGGAGGCGTGCAGGCCCGCCTTGTGCGCGAACGCCGACGCGCCGACGTACGGCTGGCGCCCGTAGGGGCTGATGTTGGTGATCTCGGAGATCGCGTGCGCGATGCGGCTGGCCTCGCTCAGCCCGTCACCCGCGAGCCCCTCGGTCCCCCGCTTGAGGGCGAGGTTGGCCACGCAGGTGAGCAGGTCGGCGTTGCCGGTGCGCTCCCCGTAGCCGTTCACGGTGCCCTGGAGGTGCCCCGCGCCGGCCGCGACGGCCGCGAGAGTGTTGGCGACGGCGCAGCCCGAGTCGTTGTGGGCGTGCATCCCGAGCCGCCCCGACGTGGCGGCGCGGACCTCGGAGACCACCTCGCTCACCTGCTCCGGCAGCATGCCGCCGTTGGTGTCGCACAGCACCACCGTCTCCGCGCCGGCCTCGAAGGCGGTGCGCACGCAGCTGAGGGCGTACTCCTTGTCGTAGCGGTAGCCGTCGAAGAAGTGCTCGGCGTCCAGGACCACCTCGCGGCCGAGACCCACCAGGTAGCGCACCGTCGCCGCGATCATCCGCAGGTTCTCCTGCCCGTCGGTGCGCAGCGCCCGCTCGACGTGGCGGATGTCCGACTTGGCCACGAGCGTGACCACCGGCGCCTCGGACTCGACCAGGGCCTGGACCTGCGCGTCCTCGTGCGGCTGGGCTCCGGGCTTGCAGGTGGACCCGAACGCGGCCAGGCGCGCGTGGCGCAGGTCGAGCTCCTTCGCCGCGCGGGCGAAGAACTCGGTGTCCTTCGGGATGGCCCCCGGCCAGCCGCCCTCGATGTAGCCCACACCCAGCTCGTCGAGCAGCGCCGCGATGGCGAGCTTGTCCGCCACGGAGAGGTTCATCCCCTCCTGCTGGGCGCCGTCGCGCAGCGTGGTGTCGTAGACCTGGACGCTGGCCGCCGGCGCGCCCGCCGGTCGCTGGACGCCAGGGGCGGTGACGGCGGTGGGCCCGGTGGTGCTGGTCATGCGGTGCTCCTCGCGAGGGGCCGTGCGGGCACGGCCGTGGTCCGACGTGCCCCTGCTCCCGGCGTGGGTGGTGCCGGTACCGGTGCCGCCCAGGACCTTCCTGACCGGCGGTGTCGCCGGAGGAGGTGGCCCCGGCAACAAAAAACCTCCCGGGGTACGGGAGGTTGCGCATCGGGCGGGTGGGCCGGATGCGCTAGCCGATAATGAGCTGGGACTGCGTCACGCCTCACAGTGTGCCACACCGGCCGGAGCGCGGACCACGCGCTCAGGATGCGGACCGCCGGCCCCGTGGGCGGGGCCGGCGGCGCTCGCGGGATGCGTCAGGCGAGCCGGTACATCCAGTCGTGCGTGTCCGGGCGGACGCCGTACTGGATGTCGGTCAGCTCCGCGTAGAGGCCGCTCGTGACGGCGCCGGGACGGCCGTCGGCCACGGTGACGTCGAAGCCGCTGCCCGCGAGCCGGCCGATCGGCGTGATCACCGCGGCGGTGCCGCAGGCGAACATCTCCGAGACCTCGCCCGAGCGGATCTGCTCGAGGAGCTCGGCGAGGTTGATCGTCTCCTCGCTGACCTTGCGCCCGGACTCGCGCAGCAGCTGCAGGATGGACCCGCGGGTGCCGCCCTCGAGGATGGTCCCCGTCAGCGACGGGGTGCGCACGGTGCCGTCGGCGCCGACGGCGAAGACGTTCATGCCGCCGAGCTCCTCGAGGTGCGTGCCCGTGGCGGCGTCGAGGAAGCAGACCTGCTCGAAGCCCTTCTCGTAGGCCTCCTGCTGCGGGAGCAGCGAGGCGGCGTAGTTGCCGCCGGTCTTGGCCGCGCCCATGCCGCCCGGCCCGACGCGGTGGTAGTCCTCGGCGACCCAGATGGCGACCGGCTCGAAGCCGTGGGCGAAGTACGGGCCCACGGGCGAGGCGATGAGGAGGTACTCGACCTGGTGGGCGGAGCGCACGCCGAGGAAGGGCTCGGTCGCGATCGCGAACGGGCGCAGGTACAGGCTCGAGCCGGGGACCGACGGGACCCAGCGGGCGTCGGCCGCGACGAGCGCGGCGAGGGAGGCGACGAAGTCCTCCTCGGGCAGCTCCGGCATGGCCAGGCGCCGCGCGGAGGCGTTGAAGCGGGCGGCGTTGAAGCCGGGCCGGAAGGTCCACACGGACCCGTCGGCGTGCCGGTACGCCTTGAGACCCTCGAAGATCTCCTGGCCGTAGTGCAGGACGGCGGCGGCGGGCGAGAGCGTGAGCGGGCCGAACGCCTCCACGCGGTGGCCGTGCCACCCCTCGCGCGGAGTCCAGGTGGCGCGGGCCATGTGGTCGGTGAAGGAGACCCCGAAGCTGAGGTTGTCCATCACGGCGCTGTAGGCGTCCTCGCCCGCCGGGGCGGCGTTGGCGGTGAGGGGGAAACGGGTGGCGAGGTCGGCCGCGGCCGGCAGTTCGGCCGCGGTGGGCCCGGTCAGCGTGGAGAGCTGGTCGGACGAGGTGCTCATGGGGGACAACCCTTCTCGGGTGCGGGTGCTGTGGACGACGGTATCGCCGACGGCCCGTCGGCGGGAGGGCCGACGGGCTCGTGACGGGGCCGCGCGGGGCGGCGGGACGCTGCTCTCGGTCAGCCCGATACTCGGGCGCCGGCGGCTACGCGCGCAGCGAGGGCGTCGCCCACCGCGCCCGTGGAGCGCGGCGTGCCGTCACGCTCGGCGATGTCGGCGGCGACGGCGTCGGACACCCGGCGCGCCTCCTCGGTCAGGCCGAGGTGCTCGAGCATGAGCGAGACCGAGAGCACCGTGGCGGTGGGGTCGGCCTTGGCCTGGCCGGCGATGTCCGGGGCGGAGCCGTGCACCGGCTCGAACATCGACGGGGTCGTGCGCTCGGGGTTGACGTTGCCCGAGGCGGCCAGCCCGATGCCGCCGGTGATGGCGGCCGCGAGGTCCGTGAGGATGTCGCCGAACAGGTTGTCGGTGACGATGACGTCGAACCGGGACGGGTCGGTCACCATGTAGATGGTCGCGGCGTCGACGTGCGCGTAGTCGACGCTGACCTCCGGGTACTCCGCCCCGACGGTCTCGACCGTACGCCGCCACAGGTGCCCGGCGTGCACGAGGACGTTGTGCTTGTGCACGAGCGTCAGCTTCTTGCGCGGCCGGGCCTGGGCGCGGGCGAACGCGTCCCGGACCACGCGCTCGACGCCGAACGCGGTGTTGACGGAGACCTCGTTCGCGACCTCGTGCGGGGTGCCGACGCGGATCGCGCCGCCGTTGCCGACGTAGGGACCCTCGGTGCCCTCGCGGACGACGACGAAGTCCACCTCTCCCGGGTCGGCCAGCGGGGTGGGCACGCCCGGGTACAGGCGCGAGGGGCGAAGGTTGACGTAGTGGTCCAGGGCGAACCGGAGCTTCAGGAGCAGGCCCCGCTCGAGAACGCCGGAGGGGACGGACGGGTCGCCGATCGCACCGAGCAGGATGGCGTCGTGCTCGCGGATCGCCGCGAGGTCCTCGTCGGTGAGGGTCTCCCCGGTGCGGTGCCAGCGCTGGGCGCCGAGGTCGAAGTCGGTACGCTCGACCGTCACGCCGGAGCCGGCGAGGACGGTGTCGAGGACCTTGAGCCCCTCGGCGACCACCTCGGGACCGATCCCGTCGCCCGCCACCACTGCCAGCCTGATCGTGCGCGTCATGGGGCCGAACCTACTCGGTCCGTCCACTGAACGGGACCCAGATCTCACGATGTGAGCACCGGGAACGTCCCCCTGGCCCCCCCGCTCAGGCGGCGGCGCGCTCTTGGGCCGCAAGGACGAGCGCCCAGATCCCGCCCAGCAGCGCCACCCCTGCAGCGACGCCGTACGCCGCTGCGATGCCGCTCGACCGCGCGACCAGGCCGAGCACGATCGGGCCGCCCCCGAGCCCCAGGTCGAGGAACGCGCTCGCCGTGCCGGAGGCGGCGCCGCGCTCGCCCGCGCCGGCCCTCGCGAAGATCGCCGCGAAGAGGGCGGGCGTGCTGAACGCGATGCCGAGCCCCATGACGCCCGCGCCGACCACCGCGCCGGCCGGGGCGGCCCACGCCGCCGAGACGGCGAGCCCCGCGGCCATCGTCAGGATCGCGCAGGCGCCGAGCGGCAGCGGCGGCACGCGGTCGGGCACCCGCGCGAAGCCGACCCGGACGGCCACGACCACGGCGCCGTACGTCAGCAGCGGCAGGCTCGTGGTGGCCAGGTGCACCTCGGCCGCACGGAGCGCGGCGAACGCGAAGAACCCGCCCATGGCCACGGTGGAGGCCAGGAAGGCAAGGCCCACCGGGAGCGACGCCCGGTGGATGAGGTGACCGCCGCCCTGCTCTGGCGGGCCGGGCGGGCGCGTCTCGCCGATCCCGAGCACCAGCGCCGCGGCACCGCCGGCCAGCACCGCCGCCGCCGACCAGGCGACGGCGAACCCCGCCGTCCGCACCAGGAGCTCGCCCAGCGGCGGCCCGGCGGTGAGCCCGAGGTAGAGGCCGAGAGAGTTGTAGCTCAGGGCCTCCCCCATCCGGCTCTGCGGCGCCAGGTCCACGAGCGCCGCGACGGCCGCGACGAAGAAGGCCGCCTCGGCCGCACCGAGCAGGAGGCGCAGCGCGACGACGCCGCCGAGGGAGGCCGCCTGGGCGGTCAGCGCCATGGCGACGGCGCAGAGGACCGCGCCGGCGACCATGACGGGCCGCCGCCCCCGGGTGTCGGCCAGGCGTCCCGCGACGGGCCGCAGGACGAGCGCGACGACGGCGAAGGCGCCGAAGGCCAGGCCGGCGCCGGCGGCGTCCGAGCCGACCGGGCCGGTGATGTAGACCGGGAGGGTGTAGACGGCGACGCCGGTGGCGCTGAAGTAGGCCAGCTCGGCGAGAGCGAGCACGACGAACGGCCGGGTGAACAGCCGGTCACGGGTGACGGGTGTCAGGCCGGTGGTGGTCATGCGGCCAGGATCGGCCGAGGCCGGGCGCCGCACATGGGTAGACCTACGCAGTATCAGCCGCGCTCGAGAAGCCCGTGCTCCATGGCGAACAGCGCGGCCGCCGCCCGCGTGCTCGCGCCGATGCGCACGTAGAGGTCCTGCACGTGGTGCTCGGCGGTCCGCGGGGAGATGACGAGCAGATCCGCGATCTCGCGGTTGGTCCGGCCCTGCGCCACCAGGCGCAGCACCTCGACCTGACGCCCGGTGAGGCCGGCGACCCCCGTCACGCGGGCGGCGCGGCGCCTCCCGGCGGCCTGCAGGACCGCCGCCACGGCGTCCGGGTCCAGCTTGCCCGACCGGGCCTGCGCCGCGAGGTGGTCGGCCGCGTCCCCCGGCTCGCCGCCGCCCTCGGCGCGCGAGCGGTACGCGTCCGCGGCGGCGAGGACCCGTGCCTCGACGGACAGGTCCGCGGCGCGCAGCCCGCGGTGGTAGCCGCTGCCGTCGCACCGTTCGTGGTGCGCGGCGGCGATCGAGGCGACGCCGGCGAGCGCCGGGGCGCGCGCCAGGATGCGCTCGGTGTAGTACGGGTGCAGACGCGCGAGGTCGCGCTCGGCCCGGGTGAGCGGGCCCTCCTTGTTCCAGATGCGGCTCGAGACGGCGATGCGGCCGAGGTCGTGGAGGTGCCCGGCGAGCCGCAGCCGGCCGGCGTCGGCCGGCCGCAGGTGACCCGCCGCGTCGGCGGCCAGGGCGGCCACCGCGGCGGAGTGGCCCTGCAGCCGCGGGCTCTTGAGGTCCACCAGGTCACCGAAGGTCCGCGCGACCTCCGCGAGCGCGCTGCCGTCGACCCGGCGGACCGGGTCCGGCTCCAGAGCGAGGACGAGGTCGAGGGGATCGGGCCCCTCGCCGTCGTCCGGCCCCGCTCCCCCGCGCGCCTCGCCCGGCCCCGCCCGCACCGCATTCGTGAGCAGCTCGGCCGTGCACGCCTCGACCAGGCGGGGGTCGAGCTGCGTCCCGGCGCGCCGCCGCAGCTCGGCGAGAGCCGTCTGCGGGTCCGCGAGCAGGGCCAGCAGGACGGCGGTCCCCGCGACGTGCACGACCCGGGTCGCGAGCGGGATCTCCTCCCCGCCGACGGCCGGGTACCCCTTCCCGTCCCACAGTGCGGTGACGTGGGCGAGGGCCCGCACGACGCCGTCGCCCAGGCCGAGGCGCCGGGCGGCGTCGCCGGCGACCTCGCACGTCGCCCTCGGCGGCTCGTCGTCGCGTGCGGCCCGCAGCGCCGAGAGCAGGGTCCGTGCCCGGCCCCTCCCGGAGCCGGCGGCCACGCCCGGGACGAAGGTGCGCACGACGTCGGCCGGGCGGGTCAGGTCCGCGACGAAGCTGTAGCGGACGACGGAGATGTCGTCGCCGAAGAGGCGCGCCCCCTCCACCGAGGCGGCGGTGCAGCCGAGGTGCTCGAGGAGCGAGGCGTACAGGACCGTCCGGACGTCCTCGTCCGGGCAGCCGACGGCGCGGGCGAGCCGGACCGCCACCACGCAGCGGACGAGGGACTCGTCCAGCGGTGCGCCGGTCCCCAGGTCCAGCGCGCCCGAGAGCCCGCCGAGGATCCCCAGGAGGCGGATCACGCCGTCACGATGACAGGCGACGGCGCCCGCCGCAACGGTCCGGCGGGCGCGCGGCTGCGCCTCAGACGCCGCGACGGTGAGGACCCGGTCCGGGTCCTCACCGTCGCAAGGGGCTCGTCAGCGGCCGACGTGGCCCTCGACGTAGTCGGTGTCGCGGGTGTCGGTCCACGCGAACAGCTTGCGCAGCTCGCGGCCGGTGGCCTCGATCGGGTGGTTCTCACCCTTGGCGCGCAGCTCCTTGAACTCCGGCGCGCCGGCGTCCTGGTCCTTGATGAAGCGCTCGGCGAAGGCGCCGGACTGGACGTCCGCGAGCACCTTCTTCATGTTCTCCTTCACCTCGGGCGTGATGACACGCGGGCCGGAGACGTAGTCGCCGTACTCGGCGGTGTCGGAGACGGACCAGCGCTGCTTGGAGATGCCGCCCTCCCAGATGAGGTCGACGATCAGCTTCATCTCGTGGAGCACCTCGAAGTAGGCGATCTCGGGCTGGTAGCCCGCCTCGGTGAGGACCTCGAAGCCGTTCTGGATCAGCGCCGAGACACCGCCGCACAGCACGGCCTGCTCGCCGAAGAGGTCGGTCTCGGTCTCCTCCGTGAACGTGGTCCTGATCCCGGCGGCGCGCAGGCCGCCGATCGCCTTGGCGTAGCTCAGCGCCACCTCCCACGCGTGGCCCGAGGCGTCCTGCTCGACGGCGACGATCACCGGCACGCCGCGGCCGGCCTCGTACTCGCGGCGGACGGTGTGGCCCGGGCCCTTGGGGGCGACCATGGCGACGTCGTGCCCGGCGGAGGGCTTGATGTAGCCGAAGCGGATGTTGAAGCCGTGCGCGAAGAAGATCGCGGCGTCGTCCTTGAGGTTGGGCTCGATGTCGTTGGCGTACAGGCCGCGCTGGGCCTGGTCCGGCGCGAGGATCATGACCACGTCCGCCTCCTTGACGGCGTCGGCCACGGTGGCGACCTTCAGGCCCTGCTCCTCGGCCTTGGCGCGGGAGGAGGAGCCCTCGCGCAGGCCGACCACGACGTCGACGCCGGAGTCGCGCAGGTTCAGCGCGTGCGCGTGCCCCTGGCTGCCGTAGCCGATGATGGCGACCTTCTTGGACTGGATGACGGACAGGTCGGCGTCGTCGTCGTAGAAAAGCTCGGCCACGGTGTTCTCCTTCGGTTGGGGTCTTGCGGTGTTCGTCAGGGCTGGGTGGTGCGGGTCCGGCGCCCGGCGGGCGGGCGCCGGGACGGCGCACCGCCGGCCCGTGCCGGGGTGCGCCGTCGTGATCAGGCGGGGCGGACGCTGCGCTCGACTGCCCGGTCCGTCATCGACCGCGAGCCGCGGGCGATGGCGACGGCGCCGGACTGGACGATCTCGCGCACGCCGTGCGGCTCGAGGGCCGTGAGGAGGGCACGGATCTTGTTCTCCGAGCCGGTGGCCTCGATGGTCACGGCGTCCGGGGCGACGTCGACGACGTGGGCGCGGAAGAGCTCCACGACCTGGAGGACGGCGGTCCGGGAGGCGTCGTCGGCCCGCACCTTGACCAGCAGGAGCTCGCGCTGGACGGAGGAGTCGGGCTCGAGCTCGACGATCTTCAGCACGTTGACCAGCTTGTTGAGCTGCTTGGTCACCTGCTCGAGCGGCAGGTCGGCGGCGTCCACGACCACGGTGATCCGGGAGATCTCCGGGTGCTCGGTCGGCCCCACGGCCAGGGAGTGGATGTTGAAAGCACGGCGGGCGAAGAGGGCGGACACGCGGGTGAGAACGCCCGGCTTGTTCTCCACCAGCACGGACAGGGTGTGCCTGGTGCTCATCTGCTGCTCCTCACTCGTCGCGGTCCCACGCCGGGGTGATCCCGTGCGCGTACTGGATGTCGTCGTTGCTCACGCCGGCCGCCACCATCGGCCAGACCATCGCGTCACGGCTGACCACGAAGTCGATGACGACGGGCTGGTCGTCGATCTCCATGGCGCGCTTGATCGTGGCGTCGACGTCCGCGGTCGAGGTGCACCGCAGCCCGACGCAGCCGTACGCCTCGGCGAGCTTGACGAAGTCCGGGATGTGCTTGGTCTCGTGACCGGTGTGCAGGTCCGTGTGGGAGTAGCGGCCCTCGTAGAAGAGGGTCTGCCACTGGCGCACCATGCCGAGGGAGGAGTTGTTGATCAGGGCGACCTTGATCGGGATCTCCTCCAGGGCGCAGGTGGCCAGCTCCTGGTTGGTCATCTGGAAGCACCCGTCGCCGTCGATGGCCCACACGGTGGCGTCCGGGCGGCCGACCTTGGCGCCCATGGCGGCCGGGATCGCGTAGCCCATGGTGCCCAGGCCGCCGGAGTTCAGCCACGTGCGGGGGTGCTCGTAGCTGATGAACTGCGCGGCCCACATCTGGTGCTGGCCGACGCCGGAGACGTAGACGCTCTCGGGGCCGGAGATCTCCCCCAGCCGCGAGATGACGTGCTGCGGTGCCATGAGGCCGTCCTCGGTGGGGGCCCACCCGAGCGGGTAGGTGTGGCGCAGCTCGTCTAGCTGCTTCCACCACTTCTCCAGGTCCGGCAGCCCGTGCTGGGCGTGGGCCGCCCGCAGCTCGACGGTCAGGTCCGCGACGACCTCCTTCAGGTCGCCGACGATCGGCACGTCGGCCGTGCGGTTCTTGGAGATCTCGGCAGGGTCGATGTCCGCGTGGACGATCGTCGCCCTCGGTGCGAAGCTGTCGAGCCGGCCGGTCACGCGGTCGTCGAAGCGGGCGCCCAGCGCGACGATGAGGTCGGCCTGCTGGAGCGCGGCCACCGCGGGCACCGTGCCGTGCATCCCGGGCATGCCCAGGTTCTGCGGGTGGGAGTCGGGGACCACGCCGCGGGCCATGAGCGTGGTGACGACGGCGGCGCCCGAGAGGTTCACCAGCTCGGCGAGCTCGCGGGCCGCGTTCGCGCGGATCGCGCCGCCCCCGACGTAGAGGACGGGCTTGCGGGCCGTGGCGAGCAGGCGGGCGGCCTCGCGCACCTGGCGGGCGTGGGGCCTGGTGACCGGGTGGTAGCCGGGCAGGTCCATCTCCGGCGGCCAGACGAACTGGGACACCGCCTGCTGGGCGGACTTCGCGATGTCGACGAGCACGGGACCGGGCCGCCCGGTGGAGGCGATGTGGAACGCCTCGGCGATCCGGGCCGGGATCTGGTCGGCGTCCGTCACGAGGAAGGAGTGCTTCGTGACGGGCATCGTGGCGCCCACGATGTCCGCCTCCTGGAAGGCGTCGGTGCCGATCATGGACGCGCCGACCTGCCCGGTGATCGCCACCAGCGGGACGGAGTCCATGTGCGCGTCGGCCAGCGGGGTGATGAGGTTCGTCGCGCCCGGGCCGGAGGTCGCCATGCACACGCCCACGCGGCCGGTGGCGGCGGCGTAGCCGGTCGCGGCGTGCCCGGCGCCCTGCTCGTGCCGCACGAGGATGTGGCGGAGCTTGGTGGAGTCGTACAGCGGGTCGTAGGTGGGCAGGATGGCCCCGCCCGGCATGCCGAAGATCGTGTCGACGCCCTGCTCCTCGAGCGCGCGGACGATGTTCCGCGCGCCCGTCGAGCGCTCGGTGATCGTCGCCCGTGGCGCTACCGTCGGCGCCGCCCGGACAGCAGGGGCCGCCGGCGCGGCGGGGCGAGGGGGCGCCGGGTGCGGTGCCTTGGCCATCTTGTGCCTCCTGGGTCGGGTGGTGCGGTCTTGGTCAGCGGTGCCGGGCATGAAAAAACCCCTCGTCCCGGTCGGGGATGTCGAGGGGGTGCGCGCAGCAGGTCCTGTCAGAGGGCTGCGGCGCGCTGGCTAAGTACTACGGTCCGGAACTGCATGGACCTCACCATAGCCCGACGTGCGGCGCACGTCACCCTCGGCGACCCGTGTCTCACATCGTGGAGAACGGATCCGCTCCGTGGACGGGCGGAGATCACGGTGCACCGGACACTCAGCGCCGGCCGATCAGCGATGCACAGGACCCCGGAGTCCGGCCGGGCGGCGGTCAGTCCCGCCCCTGCCACGTGCGGACGCAGGCCTCGTTGCCCTCGGCGTCCGAGAGCACCCACCACGACGGCGCGTAGACGTCGCTGACGAGGTGCCCGCCCGCGTGGAGCGCCGCCCGCACCCGGGCCTCGGCCTCGTCGTGCGGCACATGGATGTCGACGTGGATGCGCCCCCGGCCGGGGCGCGGCAGCTCCATCTGCTGGAACCACACACTCGGCGCTCGCGCGTCGGGGTCCTCGAGGTCGACGGCGCCCGCCTCGTCCTGGCCCGGGCCGACCTGCGTGCGGTAACCCAGGACCGCCTTCCAGAACGGCATCACGGCCGGGATGTCCAGCGCGTCGACGGCGATCTCCACCGCGCGCGGACGGCCGGGCTCGGCCGGCATCCCGAGCTCCGCCGCCGCGGCACCGATCCGCCCGGCGAGGGAGACGTCCCGCTCGGTGAGCCCGTGCGCGGCGTGTGTGGTGAGCACGACGTGCACGCGGTAGTAGCGCAGGTCGACGTCCGGGTGGTGGTTCAGCTCCTCGGCCACCTCGCCGATGCGCCGGACCAGCTCGATGCCGCGGGTCATCGACCCCGACCGGAACGTCGCGTGCAGCCGGCCCGCCAGCACACGCCAGTCCTGCAGGCCCGGGCGCGACTGGACGTCCTCGTCCTTGAGCACCTTCATGTGTGCAGCGTGGCACGCGTGAGATGGGCAGTCGAGGGGCACCGTCCGGGTGACCCAGCCGACACCGCACCCGTGACGTCTGGCCCGGCACCACCGGACGAACCGCCCGATACCGTCGTACCGACGCCGGTTCACGACCGCCGCGTCGCCAGCACGCAAGCCCAGGGAGCCAACCCCATGCTCGAGACGCTCGCGGCCCAGCCGCTCGTCCTGCTCTTCCTCGTCGTCGGTGTCGGCGCTCTGGTCGGCCGCGTGAGCGTCCGCGGGGTCTCCCTGGGGGCCGCGGCCGTGCTGTTCACCGCCATCGGTCTCGGCGCGTGGGGGGCGAGCCACGGCGTCGCGCTCGCCATCCCCCCGGTGATCGGCTCCCTCGGCCTGGCCCTCTTCGCCTTCGTCACCGGCATCTCCTCGGGCCCGAACTTCTTCCACTCGCTGCGCACCGCCTGGCCGCTGATGCTCGCCGTCGCCCTCGCCCTGGTGGCGGGCGCGGGGACCGCCGTCGGGCTCGGGAACGCGCTCGGGCTCGGGCGCGAGACCGTGGCGGGAACCTTCGCCGGCGCGCTGACGAACACCCCTGCCCTCGCGGCCGCGGGCGGGACCCCGGAGGCGACCGTCGGGTACTCCGTGGCCTACCTCTTCGGCGTCCTCGGCATGCTCGTGATCTCCTCCCTCGCGCTGCGCTACCGGGAGAAGGACACGGACGCCCCCTCCCCCGTCGTCGACCGGACGGTACGGGTGGACCGCGACGACCGTCCGACCGTCGCGGAGATCCAGCACCGGCACGGCGACGAGCTGCGGTTCTCTCGCATCCGGCACACGGAGGAGGGCCCGGCGGAGCCCGTCGGCGCCGGCGACGTGCTCGCGCGCGGCGACGTCGTCACCGTCGTCGGGCCGGCCCCGGTGGTCGAGGCGGCGGTCACGGAGCTCGGGCACCTCTCCTCGCACGACCTCGTCGCCGACCGCAGCCGGCTCGACAACCGACGGATCACGATCTCGACCCTCGCGCACGCCGGGCGGACCGTCGCGCAGCTGGGTCTGGAGGAGAAGTTCCAGGCGACCGTGGTGCGGGTGCGTCGTGGCGACGTCGACCAGGTGGCCGTGCCCGGGATGGCCCTGCAGCTCGGCGACCGGGTCCGCGTGGTCGCGCCCCGCGAACGGATCGGCGAGGTGACGGCGTACCTCGGCGACTCCGCCCGCGGGCTGTCGGACATCAACCCGGCGGCACTCGGTCTCGGGCTCGTCGCGGGCCTGCTGCTGGGCGAGCTGCCGGTCCCGGTCCCGGGCGGTGACTCCTTCACGATCGGTGCGGCCGCCGGGACGCTGCTCGTCGGGCTGGTCATGGGGCGGGTGGGCCGGGTCGGGCCGGTGGTGACGTCGCTGCCCCAGACGGCGACGGCGGTGCTCTCAGAGATCGGCCTGCTGGTCTTCCTCGCCTACGCCGGCGCGAACGCGGGCGGGCAGATCCTCAACGCGTTCGCCTCCGGCTCCGTCGTGACCATCCTGGTGCTCGGCGCGGCCGTCACGGCGGTGGTGGGGGTCGGCCTCTACGCGGTGATGCGCTGGGGCTTCCGCACCGGCGGGACCCGCCTGTCCGGGATCGTCGCGGGCGCGCAGACGCAGCCGGCCCTGCTGGCCTTCGCCAACGGCCGCACCGGCCACGACCCGCGGGTCGCCCTGGGCTACGCCCTCGTCTACCCGACGGCGATGGTCGTCAAGATCCTGCTGGCCCAGGTGCTCGGCGGAGCGTGAGGCCCGCACGCAGGGGGCGACGGGACCGGACGGTCACGCGCCCCCTGCGCGCGTGACGGCCCTCCCGCACTGGAGGCGGTGCGCCCCTGCATGCCCGGCCTCACCTCCTGCCGGGCGTCCGGCAAGCTCCGCCGTCAGCCCGCCGGTCGCTCGAACGTCACGAGGAGACCCTCGACGCCGCCCGGGCCCACGCGCCCCTTGACGTCCGTGGAGGTGATGGCCTTGAGCTGCCACCCCTGACGGGCGTGGTCGTTGAGCACCTTCTCGAGCTTGTCGGCCGAGATCTTCCCGCCGATCATCCCCTCGCGGAGCTGGACCACCTTGTACACGTAGCTCATGCGTTCTCCTTCCGTCGCTCTCCCCCGGTGGAACGAACGGCCGGGGCCGAGGTTCCCGCGCCGGCACCGGGCCGGGCCAGCACGGGCCGGTTGCCTGCCGCGGACGTGTCGTCGAGGTCCCAGACGGTCACGGCGCCCGGCAGGGCGTCCGGCGCGTCGCTCGCCGCGACGATGACACCGGGGTACTCGAGCCAGAGCCGGTCGATCACCTCGCCGCCACCCTGCCCCAGCCTGGTGTCCACCCGGTCCAGGACCACCAGGGCCGGCTCCCCGTAGACCGCGCGCGCCAGCAGCACCCGCATCCGCTCGCTCACGGTCAACGGCTCCCCGCCACGGCGCAGGACGGTCCGCTCGCCGCGATCGAGAGCTGCGACCCGGCCCGTCAGCCCCACCGCCTCGAGGACCTCGGGCACCGACGCCGTGCTCTCCGGGTCGCGGTAGCGCACCGCCCGCGCGACCGTCCCGCGCTCGAGGACGTCCGTGCTGGCCACGGCCCCGACGAGCAGGCGGCGCTGCGTGGCCGGCAGCTCCTGGAGCACATAGCCCGACACCCGGACCCAGGCGCCCGGCGCGTGCCGGACCCCGGCGACCACGCTCAGGGTCTCGGCCTCACGGCCGGCGTCCGCGCTGCGCACCAGGATCCGCGAGCCGGGCAGGGCGACGAGCTCGGGGACCGGGGCGCCGCCCACGACCAGGTCGCCGACGTGGACCACGCCGTCCTGGCTCCGGGTCCGCGCCGTCACCGGCGGGTGACCGCCGTACTGTCGCCGCAGACGGAGCTCGTGGGCACGGTGGGCCGCGCCCTCGGCGAGCACCGGCGCGAGGACGCGGCGCGCGGCCAGGAACGCCTGGCGGTACTCCACCACCCTGCCGAGGTCGCTCACCGGGCCGGCGACCAGCCCGACGATCGTCAGCGCCCCGGCGACGGCGGCCCCGGACGTCTCGAACCACGCGCCGACGGCGGCCACGGCGGCGAGCGCGAGCGCCGAGGCGAGAGCCGCGGCCCCGCGAAGGGCCCCCGCCACCCGCGACCGCTCCACCGCCGCCTCGGCGACGGCTGCGCTGAACCGGTCGAGCTGGCGCAGCTCCCGTCGCTCCCCGCCGGCCGCCCGGATCGTCCGGGCGGCCGTGACGGTCTCGGACACCGCCGTCGCGAGGCGGCCCCGCCGACGGCGCAGCTCGCGCGAGCGCCGGAAGGCCGGCCCGGCGAGCGCGGCCAGCACGGCGCCCAGCACGAGCATGGGCGCCGCGACCGCGACGGCGAGGAGCGGGTCGAGGACCGCGAGGGCCACCGTGGCGCCGAGGATCGTCGGGACGCCGACCGCCAGCGGCGTGATGCCGAGGGCCACCCAGTTACGGACGGCCGAGAGGTCGTTAGTCGTCCGGGCGACCGTGATGCCCAGCCCCGGGCCCCGGCGGGTGGTCAGCGCCGACCCGAGCAGACCCCGCCGCAGCTCGCGCACGTAGTCCTGGCTGAGCTGCTCGGCCCGAACCTTCTCCTGCGCGCGCAGCACCCCGACCCCGACCGCGGCCACGAGGAGCACCACGGTCGTCATGAGCCGTTCCCGGTCACCGACCGCCGCCAGCAGGGCGGAGAGCGCCAGGGCCGTCGTCACCGCGCACACCGCCTGCCCCACCCCCGTGGCCACCAGGCCGAGCAGCTGACGGCGCCGACGGCCGTGCCACAGCGGCGGGAACCCTTCTCCCCGGCCCGCCGTCATCGCGGCAGCAGCGCGGTGGCGGCCCCCGGCTCCGTCAGACCGAAGGTCGGCACCACGGGGACGTCGACGGCCGCCGTCGCCTCGCGCGTGGCGAGGGGGGAGGAGGTCAGGACGCCGCTGACGGCGGCGACGTCGATCCCGGCCGCCTCGAGGAGTCCGACGCCCGCCGTCGCACCGAGGGCGTCGCCCGCGGCGAAGACGACCCGGTCCACGACCGCGCGGAACAGCGGGTCATGGAGGAGACGCCCCGTCTCTGCCTGGTAGACGCCGTCGGCGATCTCGACGACGACGACGTCGGGCCCCGTGGCGGCCAGGGCGTCGACGAGCGAGGCGAGGAGCGAGCGCACCCGGCCGTGGTCGAGACGGAAGGTGGAGGGCAGGCCGAAGTCGGTGAAGTCCAGGACGGCGGACGCTCCGGCGTCGGTGAAGAGACGCGGGTCGCCGCCGGCACCCGTGCCGGTCACCTTGCCCGCGGCCACGGTGCGGCCGGCCGAGACCAGCCCGCGCACGAGGCACGCGAGCGCCGTGGACTTGCCGGAGTTCATGGACGTGCCGAGGACGGCGACGACGGTGGGCCGGCCGGCCGGGAAGCGCCCGCGTGGTGCGCCCGGGACGTCGGCGAGCAGCTGCTGGGGCGCGAGCCGGCCGAGGGTGACGACCCCGTCGCCGTCGGTGAGGAGCCCCAGCGGCTCGAGGATCGTGGCGTCCTCCATGCGGGCGTGCTGCCCCGTGACCACGCCGGTCAGGCCGCCGGCCGCCACGAGGTGCGTGTGCCGAAGATCGTCGGGGACCTCGGCCTCGAACTGGTCGGGCGCGTAACGGTGCCCGTAGGCCACCAGGATCTCGTCACCGACGAAGAGGGTCTGCCGCCGGCTCCCCGGGCCCTCGAGCCGCTTGTGCTGACCGAGACGGACCACCCGTGCGAGGACCACGTCGCCGGCCGAGGGCCGGACGTCCCCGCCGGTCAGCAGACCGTAGCCCTGCGCGTCGTCCGTCAGCCGCTGGGCGAGGAACCGGGTCGTGTAGGCGGTCTTCGCCCGCCGGAGCCGGACGGCGGGGACCTCCTCACGTCCGGCGCCCGGCGGAACGGCTGCCGGCGCCGACGGCGCCGGCGCCGGTGACAGGCCCGGCTCGCCGCCGGTGAGCGGGGTCCCCGGGATCGGGTGGGACGAGGTGGTGACAGTCATGGTGGTTCCCTCCGTGCCGACGTCGACAGCTCTGCCCGGCTGCGGTTTGCTGCCGGTGCTGTCCGGAACGACGTTAGGAAGCACGGGTGAGGGGCAGATGATGACGTCATGAGAGGACCCTCATCGCCCGCACACCTGCCGTTCACCTACCGCGGGCGATGACCGACCGACGGCCCGTTCCCTCGGTGAGGGAACGGGCCGTCGGTCGGGTCCGCGCGCCTGCTCGCGGGCCGGGCTCCACACGCGCGGAGGAGGTCCGCACGCGCGGAGGAGGTCCGCACGCGCGGTCGGGGTCTACTCGAGGATCGCGCCGCGGGACGCGGACTGCACCAGCTTGGTGTACTTGCCCAGCACGCCGCGGGTGAACTTGGGCGGGAGCGGCTCCCACCCGGCACCACGCCGGGCGAGCTCCTCCTCGTCGACGAGGAGGTCGAGCCGGCCCGCCGCCACGTCCAGGCGGATCCGGTCGCCGTCCTGGACGAAGGCGATGGGTCCGCCGTCGACGGCCTCGGGGGCGATGTGCCCCACGCAGAGCCCGGTCGTGCCGCCCGAGAACCGGCCGTCGGTCATGAGCAGCACGTCCTTGCCGAGACCCGCGCCCTTGATGGCGCCGGTGATGGCGAGCATCTCTCGCATGCCGGGACCGCCCTTGGGGCCCTCATAGCGGATCACGACGACGTCGCCGTGGGTGATCGTGCCGTCCTCGAGCGCGTCCATGGCGGCCCGCTCGCGGTCGAACACCCGCGCGGTCCCCTCGAACACGTCGGACTCGAACCCGGCCGACTTCACGACGGCGCCCTCCGGCGCGAGGCTGCCGTGCAGGATCGTGATGCCGCCCGTCTCCGCGACCGGCTCCGACGCGGGGCGCAGCACCCGCCCGTCCGGCGCCGGGGGGTCGAGCTTCTCGAGGTTCTCGGCGACCGTCTTGCCCGTCACCGTCATGCAGTCGCCGTGGAGCAGCCCGGCCTCGAGGAGCTGCTTCATGACCACCTGGATGCCGCCCACGCGGTCCACGTCGTTCATGACGTACTTGCCGTACGGCTTGAGATCCGCGATGTGGGGCACCTTCGCGCCGATGCGCGAGAAGTCCTCGAGCGTGAGGTCGACATCCGCCTCGTGCGCGATGGCGAGGAGGTGCAGCACCGCGTTGGTGGACCCGCCGAAGGCCTGCACGACGGCGATCGCGTTCTCGAACGCGTCCTTCGTCATGATGTCGCGGGAGGTGATGCCCTGCCGCAGCAGCTCGACGACGGCCTCGCCGGCGCGGCGCGCGTCGGCGTCGCGGCGCCGGTCCGCCGACGGCGGGGACGCCGAACCGGGCACCGACATGCCGATCGCCTCGGCGACGGTGGCCATGGTGTTCGCGGTGTAGTAGCCGCCGCAGGCGCCCTCGCCCGGGCAGATCGCCCGCTCGATGCGGTCCAGGTCCTCCCGGCTCATGAGGCCGCGCGAGCACGCACCGACTGCCTCGAAGGCGTCGATGATGGTGACGTCCTTCTCGGTGCCGTCGGAGAGCTTCACCCAGCCCGGCATGATCGTGCCGGCGTAGATGAAGACGCTCGCCAGGTCCAGCCGGGCCGCGGCCATGAGCATCCCCGGGAGCGACTTGTCGCAGCCGGCGAGGAGGACGGAGCCGTCAAGCCGCTCCGCCATCATCACGGTCTCGACCGAGTCCGCGATCACGTCGCGCGAGACGAGTGAGAAGTGCATCCCCTCGTGCCCCATGGAGATGCCGTCAGAGACCGAGATCGTCCCGAACTGCAGCGGGTAGCCACCGCCGGCGTGAACGCCCTCCTTGGCGGCCTGCGCGAGCCGGTCGAGCGAGAGGTTGCAGGGCGTGATCTCGTTCCAGGAACTGGCGATGCCGATCTGCGGTTTGGCGAAGTCCTCGTCGCCCATGCCGACGGCGCGGAGCATCCCGCGGGAGGCGGTCGCTTCGATGCCGTCGGTGACCGTGCGGCTGCGGGGCTTGATGTCCGGGCCGGACATGGCGTCAGTGCTCATGCGCCCGAGTCTAGGACGCGACCGATCCAGGCCATGTCACGGGGCCGAAGTGCGGACGAAAGCAGATCCGGCGTACCCGAGCAGAGCGCCGGCCCGGCAGAT
This sequence comes from Georgenia daeguensis, assembly GCF_039537705.1. Taxonomy (NCBI): domain Bacteria; kingdom Bacillati; phylum Actinomycetota; class Actinomycetes; order Allobogoriellales; family Allobogoriellaceae; genus Georgenia; species Georgenia daeguensis. The sequence continues at coordinate 429 of NZ_BAABBA010000007.1, read as the reverse complement.
CCGAGTACATCGCTCGATCGACAATCCTTGAGCACACCGAAGAACCTGAGCACAGCCCAGGGACCTCAGCACGCCCAAGAACCTCAGCACGCCCGAGAACCTCAGCACGCCCGAGAACCTCAGCGGGCCCGAGAACCTCAGCGGGCCCGAGAACCTCAGCGCGCCGAAATCCTGAGCGCACACCAGACAATCCGATGCCCCACACATCCAGATTCCCCGGTCGCGCGCAATGCCGCGGCCGACCGCAGCCGGTGGGCAGATGCAGGAATGGCCCCCACCTGGTGGTGGGGGCCATTCCTTTCAATGGGTGTTCGGCGGTGTCCTACTCTCCCACACAGTCTCCCGTGCAGTACCATCGGCGCTGAGGGGCTTAGCTTCCGGGTTCGGAATGGGACCGGGCGTTTCCCCCTCGCTATGACCGCCGTAACT